>NZ_JBHWZH010000064.1:0-33218 GCF_042728285.1 Streptomyces sp. NPDC060194
GGCGGCCCGCCCGCCCCCCTCCCCTTCCTGCCGTCCGGCACATCCACCTCCGCTTTGGGAGCGCTCTCATGACCGTCACCTTCCCCCCCGGCTTCCTGTGGGGTGCGGCCACCGCCGCGTACCAGATCGAGGGGGCCGCCCGGGAGGGCGGGCGCACCCCGTCGATCTGGGACACCTTCAGCCACACCCCCGGCAAGGTGCTCGCCGGGGACACCGGTGACGTGGCCGCCGACCACTTCCACCGCTACCGCGACGACGTCGCGCTGATGGCCGAACTCGGCCTCGACTCCTACCGGTTCTCGGTGTCCTGGCCGCGGGTGCAGCCCACCGGCCGCGGACCGGCCGACCGGCGCGGCCTGGACTTCTACCGCAGGCTCGTCGACGAGCTGCTCGCCCACGGAATCAAGCCCATGCTCACGCTGTACCACTGGGACCTGCCCCAGGAGCTCGAGGACGCCGGCGGCTGGCCCGCCCGCGACACCGCCCACCGGTTCGCCGAGTACGCGAAGCTCGTCGCGGACGCGCTCGGCGACCGGGTGGAGATGTGGACCACCCTCAACGAGCCCTGGTGCAGCGCCTTCCTCGGCTACGGCTCCGGCCAGCACGCCCCCGGGATCCAGGACGACCTCGCCGCCCTGCGCGCCGCCCACCACCTCAACCTCGCCCACGGCCTCGGCGCGCAGGCGCTGCGCGCGGCGCTCCCGCCGCGCCGCCAGATCGCGATCGCGCTCAACCCGGCGGTCGTCCGCCCGCTGACCCCCTCGCCCGAGGACGCCGACGCCGCGCGCCGGATCGACGCGCTCGCCAACCGGGTCTTCAGCGGGCCGCTGCTCCAGGGCGCGTACCCGGCGGACCTCGTCGAGGACACCGCCGCGATCACCGACTGGTCGTTCGTCCGCGACGGGGACCTCGCCGAGATCGGGCGGGTGCCGCTGGACCTTCTCGGTCTCAACTACTACGCCCCCACCGTCGTCTCCGCCGCCTCCCCCGACGGGCCGCGGGCCGGCGGGGGCAAGGACGGCCACGGGACCGGCCACTCCCCCTGGCCCGCGGCCGGGTCCGTCGACTTCCACCAGCCGCCCGGCGAGACCACCGCGATGGAGTGGACCGTCGACGCGACCGGGCTGCGCGACGTGCTCCTGCGCTACACCGAGGAGGCCCCCGGCGTCCCCCTCCTCGTCACCGAGAACGGCGCCGCGTACGACGACAAGCCGGGCCCGAACGGCGAGGTGCACGACCCCGACCGGGTCCGCTACCTCCACGGCCACCTCACCGCGCTCGCCGAGGCGGTCGCGGCGGGTGCGGACGTGCGGGGCTACTACCTGTGGTCCCTGCTCGACAACTTCGAGTGGTCCTTCGGCTACAGCAAGCGCTTCGGCGCGGTCTACGTCGACTACGAGTCCCAGGCCCGCGTCCCCAAGACCAGCGCCCGCTGGTACGCCGAGGCCGCCCGCACCGGCACCCTCCCCGAGCCCCCGCCCGCCTGACCCACCGCAGACGCGCGCCCCGGCCGGATGGGGGGTGAACCGGCCGGGACGCGCGTTCGACGATCGGACGGTAGCGCGGGAAGTGGGCTGGTGAAGAGGGGTGGGGTGATCGCTTAGGGCGCGCTTAAGGGAGCGTTAACGTGCACCTGAACCGACGCCCTCTCGGCGAGCCGCGGGAACGTCAACACGGGCGGCGGGCAGCGGCAAGCGATGCCGACCCCGGGCGGCGGGCGGCGGGCGGCGGGCGGCGGGCGGCGGGCGGCGACCGAGAACGCCGCGCCCGACCGACGGACAACCGCCAAGAGCACCGCACCCGGCCGACGAACAGCGGCCCCATAAAATCCAGCCCGGCCGGCGCTTGAGGCCGCCGGGCGGAGCCCGGTATGCGCGGCGGAGCCGCGAACGACCCGAACGCAGCCCGCAGGCGCTCCGCGGCCAGCCGAGCCCGGCCGACGGGCAGCGGCCGAAAACCTAGCCCGGCCGGCGCTTGAGGCCGCGGGGGGGCAGCGCGGGCAGCCGCGGCCATGTCGCGGGGCCCCGCGCCGCCGACCGCCCGAGGCCTCCCCTGCGGTGGCCGCGCCGTACCCGCGGGTCCCCCGCGTGGCGACCGTCGAGCCCGATCCAGACGCGGACCTCCGTGCCGCCGAGGACCGACCGCCCGATCCGCACGTCACCGCCCGTCGCCTCGGCCATCCGCCGCACGATGTCGAGGCCGAGCCCCGTCGACCCCTCCCGCTCCCCCGCGTTCCCGCGCGCGAGCGCGGCGACCGGGTCGCCGATCCCGCCCCCCGCGTCGGAGACGAGCACGATGACGGCCTCCTCGGCGTGGTGCACGTCGACGGCGAACGCGGTCCCCTCCGCGGTGTGGCGGAACACGTTCCCCAGCATCGCGTCGAGCGCCGCCGCCAACTCCCCCCGCTCGACGGGGATCCGCGCCGGCCCGCTCACCCCCGCCAGCCGCACCTCGCGCCCCTCGTCCTCCGCGAGCGCGGACCAGAAGTCCATCCGCTCCCGGATCACCGCGGACGCGTCGCACCCGACGACCCCGACGGCCCGCGTCTGCGGCCGCGCCTCCCGCGCGGTGCGGATGATCGTGTCGACCTCCCGCTCCAACTGCGCGACCGCCGCCCGCGTCTGCTCCGCGGCCGCCCCGTCCCCGAGCGACGCGGCGTTCAGCCGCAGCACGGTGAGCGGGGTCCGCAGCCGGTGCGAGAGATCGGCGGCCAACTCCCTCTCGTTGGCGAGCAGTCGCACGACCTGGTCGGCCATCGAGTTGAACGCGACCGCCGCGAGCCGGAGTTCGGTCGGTCCGTCCTCCGGCACCCGCGCCCCGAGCTTGCCCTCGCCGAGGTCCTGCGCCGCGCCGACGAGCCGCCGGGCGGGCTGGACCATCCGCAGCCCGAGCCGGTCGGCGACCGCGACCGAGCCGATGACCAGGGCGATGCCGACGCCCGCGAGGACCAGCCAGGCCGTGGTGACGCCCCGGCTCATCTCGGCCTCGGGGACGAAGACCTCGACGACCGCGTACTTCCCGGAGCTGATCGCCGTCGGCCGCAGCAGGACCGACCCGCCGGGCACGTCGGCGGTGGCCGCCATCCCCTCGTCGCGGGTGCGGCCGAGGTCCCGGTCGGTCGCCCAGCTCCGGCCGACCTTCACCGACGGCCGGTCGCCCTCCGGCGGGACGTGGACGGCCATCCTGCCGTCGCCGCCCGCCGTGGCCACCACCCGTTCCAGCGCGGCGCGTTCGCTGGTGATGGAGAGCGTCGGGCCGATCGTCGCGGCCAGCCGCTCGGCCTGCGTGAACGCCCGGTCCCTGGCCATCTCCTTGATGACGAGGCCGAGCGGCACGGCGAAGGCCACCACGACCATCGCCGTGACGGCCAGACACACCTTCACCAGCGCCCACCTCACGCGGGGGCTTCCAGCTTCACCCCCACACCCCGCAGGGTGTGCAGATACCGCGGCCGGGCCGCCGTCTCGCCCAACTTCCGCCGCAGCCACGAGAGATGGACGTCGATGGTCTGGTCGTCGCCGTAACTCTGCTGCCAGACCTCGGCGAGGAGCACGCGCCGCGGGACGACGACGCCGGGCCGCTCGGCGAGGAAGGCGAGCAGGTCGAACTCCCGCCGGGTGAGGTCGAGTACGGCCCCGTCGAGCTGCGCCTGCCGCCGCAGCGGGTCGACGACGAGCCCGCCGACGGTGAGCACCCGCGACGGCGGCGCCTCCCCCGCCGGCACCCGCACCCGGCGCAGCACCGCGGCCATCCGCGCGGACAGGTGCTCGACGGAGAACGGCTTCGTCAGGTAGTCGTCCGCGCCGTCGTTCAACAGCCGTACGATCTCGGCCTCGTCGTCGCGCGCGGTGGCGACGATGACGGGCACGTCGGTGATGCCGCGGAGCATCTTCAGCGCCTCCGCACCGTCCAGGTCGGGCAGTCCGAGGTCGAGCACGACCACGTCGAAACGGAAATGGGCGACCTCGCGCAGCGCCTCCAGGGCCGTCCCGACGCTGCGCACGGTGTGCGAGGCGTCGGTCAGGTGCCGGATGAGGGCGGAGCGCACGAACTGGTCGTCCTCGACCACGAGCACACTTGCCATGGTCCCGCACCGTACGCCATTCGGGGACGGGTCTGCCCGACGGATATGGCCCGCAGTCGTGGGCGCGACTCAGATGGCGAGCCGAACCCCACGCGGGCCAGATCCGCCGGGCAGACCCACGCCGGACCGGTCGGCACTGATGTGCGAGCAGAGGGGCGGGTGGTGCAGGATGGCCGGGATGCGACGACGACTCCTGCACGTGCTCGCCTGGTTGCTGGCCACCGGGGCCGCGGTGTCGCTCTCCTGGTGGGGCGTGCACACGGTGATGACCGGTACGGTCTACGACCCGCCGCGCGCGCTGCCGGTCGAGCGGATCCCCGCCCGGGTCGCGGACCTGCCGTCGGCGACCTCGGCGACGCGGGCGCCGGCGGACCGGCCGGCCGCGTCGAAGTCCTCCCCGTCGCCCACCGGTTCGGGAAAGCCGGCGACGGGGGCGGGGGCGAAACGATCCGCCGCGCCGTCGCCGCGGGCCACCGCCGACCCGACCACCGCCCCCGCGCCCACGGCGGCCCCGTCCGCGGACCCCGGCGACGTCCGGACCTACCCGCTCCCCGGCGGCCGCGTCGTCCTCGACGTCACCCCGACCCACTGCGAACTGGTCACGGCCACCCCCGCGGCCGGCTGGAGCATGCAGGTCTGGAAGCAGCCCGCCTGGCTGCGCGTCACCTTCGAGCGGGGCGACCGCGAGTCCTCGGTCATCTGCTCCTGGAACGCGCACGCCCCCCTGGTCGAGACGGACGAACGCACCCGCTGACGGCCGGCCGTGCGGACACGTCGGGCCCGGCCGACCATCTCCGTGCCGCCGCAGCGATGCCGGCGACCGCGGATCCCGCGAGCCCTGGCAGGGCCGCACCCGGCAGCCGGCGCGGACATGGCCTCCCTCACAGGCCGCGACGCCCACCGCGTCGAGACAGGTGGTCGAAGTTGACCACTTCTCACGGCCTGCGGTCGAACGTCCCTGGCGGCGGCTCGGGCGAGGCGACCGCGGACGCGTCGGCGACCGGTCGCGCACCGCCGGTGAAGTCGGCGAGGTCGCGGCCGTGGGCGACCCGGCCCGCGTGGCCGTCGCCGGCGACGCGCCGGGTCAGCTCGGCGAGCGGCAGCGGGGCGTCGGAGGCGACCAGGACCGCGTTGCCGAAACGTCTGCCCCGCAGCACCACCGGGTCGGTGGCCAGGGCCATTTCGGCGAACCGCGTGCCCGCGGTGGCGATCTGGCCGCGCAGGTGAGCCAGCGGCGGGCCGTCGGCGATGTTCGCGACGTACCAGCCGCCGGGCCGCAGTGCCCGCCGCACCTCGTCGAGGAACTCCGCGCTGGTCAGGTGCGCGGGGGTGCGCGCCCCGCTGAAGACGTCCGCGACGACCAGGTCCGCCCAGCAGTCCGGCGTCCGCGCGAGCCCCTCCCGGGCGTCCGCGCCCCGCACCCGCACCCGCGCCTTCGGGTCGAGCGGCAGCTCCCGGCGGACGAAGGCGATGAGCCGCTCGTCGCGTTCGACGACCACCTGCGAGGACCGCGGGCGGCTGGCCGCGACGTACCGGGCGAGGGTGAAAGCTCCGCCGCCCAGGTGCAGCGCCTGCACCGGCCTGCCCGGCGGGGCGACGAGGTCGATGGCGTGCCCGATCCGCCGCTGGTAGGCGAAGTCCAGGTACGTGGGGTCGTCCGGGTCGACGTGCGACTGCGGCGCCCCGTCGATCAGCAGCGTCCGCGCGCCGGGCCGCTCCGGGTCCGGCACCAGCTCCGCGAGCCCCCCGTCGACCTCGTCGCGCACGGTCGCCGCGACCCCACGCCTGCCGCCGCGGGCCTGCCGCCCGCCGTCGTCGTCACTGCTCTGCCGCCTGCCTCGTGCCACGCCCCCATTATCGGCGGCGCGCGCGAGGGCCGCCCGCACGCCCGTGCGGGCCTACTCGCAGTTGTCCGCCGCCTCGATGAGGCGGGCCGCCTCGCCGAGGGCCGCGCGCAGGACGGCCGGGTCGGTGCCGGTGTCGGCGCCGGTCGGGGGGACCAGCCAGCCGGTGCCCGCGACGGGCGCCTCGGGGGCGAGCCGCAGCCCCTGGCCGCTGGTCCGGGTACACGCGCTGCCGGGGACGTCCCAGGCGTCCGCGGTGCCGGGCGGCACCAGGAAGCCGAGCGTGTCGCAGCTGCCGTCGTGGCCGTCGTGCAGCACGGGGCCGACCGCCGGAACGGTTCCTCTGCGCAGGATGTCGACCGCCTCGAGCCCCTGCCGGGCGGGGACGGTGACCAGGTCCCAGGGCTCCTGTCCACCGCCCGGAGCGCTGTCCGCGCGGGGCGCGGGTCGCACGGCGCTGCTTTCCCTACCGGAATCCAACACGGGGAACCTCCACGTACTCGGTTCCCGCTCGGCACCGAAGCACCGCGCGGGCGGCTCGCACTCCTGGCGGTTCAACGCGCGACACCGCCCCCGGGCTACGGGTCGGGGACAACTCTGACCGATTCGGCGGAAGTTGACCGGAACCTACCGAAGGGTGACAACGGGCCGCACCGGGTTCACACCTCCAGGTGACCGGTGTCGTTCCAGCGCTCGATCGACGGCCTGCCGTAGGCCCAGCCGAGCACGGAGAGCGAGGCGGGCGAGAGGCCGATGCGGGCGCCGAAGGACATGTCCTCGCCGAGCCAGCGGGCGCCGATCGTCCGCAGGATGTGGCCGTGCCCGAAGACCAGCACGTCGCGGTCGGCGGACCGGGCCCACTCGACGACCTCGTCCGCGCGGGCGCTCAGCTCGGCCCGGGACTCGCCGCCGGGCGCGCCGTCCTTCCAGAGCACCCAGTCGGGTGCGGTGCGGTGGATCTGCTCGGGGGTGAGGCCCTCGTAGTCGCCGTAGTCGCACTCCATGAGCGCGTCCCACTCCTTGGCGCGGTCGCCGAAGCCGGCCAGCTCGCAGGTCTCCTTCGCCCGGGACAGCGGGCTGGTGCGGACCTCGACGCCGGCGAGCCCGTCCCAGGGGCGCGACGCGAGCCGCCGGCCGAGCCGCCGCGCCCCGTCGCGGCCCTCCTCCAGGAGGGGGATGTCCGTCCTGCCGGTGTGTTGTCCGGACAGCGACCACTCGGTCTGTCCGTGCCGGGCAAGAAGGATGCGCGGTGCCATGAACGGGTCTCCCTGGTGCCGAGATGCCCCGGTGCGGTGGGCCGGGGGCGACGTGCGGTGGTGCTCCCTCATCATCGCGCACCCGTCAGGGGTGGGGCGGCGGAGGCGGGCGGACCGGGTGGGGAAGGGGGCGTTGTCAGTGGCGGATGCAAGACTTCCGGGGTGACCGAGACTCCGAACCTGCGGCACCGGCTCGCCCGGCTGCGCGGCCCCGCGGTGCCGCCCCAGCCGATGGACGCGCGCGCCCTCGCCGCACTCGCCGCCAACCCCGGCTGCAAGCGCCGCGCCCTGCTCGACGGCGCCGGGGTGGACAAGGCGAGACTCGCCCAGGCGCTCGGCGCGCCCGCGGTCTTCGGCCAGTCGCAGTTCGCGTTCATGCGGGGCAACGCCTTCGAGGCCCGGGTGAAGTCCGACGGCGGCTCCGCGCTGCTGCGGCTGCTGTGCGGGGAGCGGGAGTTCGCCGGGATCGACCCCGCCTCGGTCGCCGCCCCCGACCTGTCCGCCGCGGGCCCCGAGGGCCGCGCCGCCCGTACGGCGCTGGCCCTGCGCGAGGCGACGGAGGCGGGCGGCTGGACGCTGCTCGACCACCCGATGCTCGCCCTGCGCGTGGCCGGTTCGCCGGTCTTCCTGGAGCCGGACGCGGTGGTGGTGCGCCCGGACGGCCGCTGGGTGGTCGTGGAGATCAAGTCGTTCCCCATGATCGACGGTTCGGCGGACGCCGCGAAGGTCGGCGCGGCGGCCCGCCAGTCGGCGGTCTACGTGCTCGCCCTGGAGGCGGTCGCCGCCCGGCTGACCGGGGCCTCGGTCGAGCACGCGGTGCTGCTGGTCTGCCCCAAGGACTTCTCCAACCTGCCCGACGGCTCGCTGATCGACGTCCGCAAGCAGCTCGCCGTCACCCGCCGCCAGCTGGAGCGGCTGACCCGCATCGAGGACATCGCCGACCTGCTGCCCGAGGGCGCCACCTTCGACGTGGAGCGGCCGGCGCAGGAGCTGGCCGCGGCGGTCGAGTCGGTCCGCGCGGCCTACGCCCCGGAGTGCCTGTCCACCTGCGAGCTGGCCCTCCACTGCCGGCAGCGGGCCCGCTCCGAGGGCGCGGTGGAGGCGCTCGGCCGCTCCGTCCGCGGCGAGCTGGGCGGTCTGCGCTCGGTCGACGACGTGCTCGCGGCGGCCCGCGGCGAGCGGGGCGACCCGGCCGACCCGACGGTCGCGGCGCTGCGCAGGGCCGCGGCCCTGCGCGCCGAGGCGCTCGGCGCCCGTCCCGAGCCCGCGGGGACGGGGGCCGCATGTCCCTGATCGGCACCCTCGCCCGGATGGAGGCCGTCCGCGGCGGCCGCGCCCAGCCGCTCACCACCGTCCGCCACCGGCACCTGGCCGACCGCCCCCTGGTCCTCGTCCCGCTCACCACCGCCGGCGAGGCGGGCGCGCCCCTGGGGGCGCTGGTCGGGACGGACCGCTCGGCCCCGCGGCTGCTGACCGTCGCCCAGCCGCGCGACCGCGACCTGCGCTTCGCGTTCCTGGCGCGGCTGGCGGAGGAGGTGCTGCCGCACCTGGAGGCCTCCGCGGACGAGGTGGAGCTGGTCGAGCGCGGCCGCGGCAAGGACAAGGAGGAGGTCGAGCTGTGCGCGGACGCCGCGCAGCTGGTCGTCCCCGGCCGGGCGGCCGTCGAGTTCGTCCGGCTGCTCGGCCGGTCCATGCGCTTCCGGCGCACCGCCGAGGAGGAGCCCGACGCGCCCTACCCGGCCCCGCCGCGCGTCCCGATGCTGGGCCGCTGGCTGACGCACTACGGCGAGCGGGCCCGCGTGCCCGGCTCGGCGCTGCTCGTCGCGATGACCGACCTGCTCACCCGGCACTGGGCGACCGGCCAGTCCAGCCTGGAGGACCAGCACCTGGGGGCGCTGCTGGCGTGGATCGCCCCGCCGCCGGGTGAGACCGGCGCGGAGGCGGCGCTCCGGCGCGAGCTGGAGCGCGACAAGGAGGGGCAGCTCGTCTGGCCCCCGGCCGGGCCCGCCACCGACCCGGCGTTCGACAACCGGCTCCTCGCCCCGGCCGTCGACCGCTACGACCGGGCCCGCGGCGCCCTCGCCGCCGCCGAGGACGGCCTGGTCGCCGACGCCCGGATGGCCGACCTGACCGCCGCCGAGCGGGAGATCGACATGCTGGTCGGCGACGTCCTGCGCCCCACGTGGGACGCCGTCTGGGACGGCCTGGACCTGCTGCGCGCCCTCCCCGAGGGCCCGCACGCCGCCGACCGGTGGACCCGCGACCGGTGGTCGTTCACCGCGCACCGCGACCGGGTGCGGGCCGGCGAGCCGCCGCAGCCCCGGCGGGACGACGCGGTGACCTCCGCGCGCAAGCTCGGCAGCCGGGAGGCCGCGCAGACGGAACTGGAGGCGCAGGAGGCGCTCGACGACCCGCTGGTCATGGCGGGCCGCCGGCTGTCCGGGGAGGCGTTCGCGGGCGAGGTGGTGGCGGTGGAGATGGCGTACAGCGACGCGAAGCGGCCCAGCCCGCGCCCGCTGCTCGTGTTCGCGACGGAGGACCGTCCGCACCTGGGCGAGCGGACGAAGGTCTACCGCGAGCTGGACGGCAAGCCGCAGACGGCCGTGTTCGTCGGCGTCGCCGAGGAGCCGCCCGGCGCGCTCGTCCTGCAGGTGCAGGACAAGATGGGCCGCGGCCGCGAGCCCGCGCCCGGCTCCGTCCCCGCCCCGGGCGACCGGTTGTGCTGGACGCTCTTCGAGCACAGCGCGCGCGGCGGCCCCGACCTGCCCGACGCCGAGGACACCCCCTGGACGCACGGCGGCCCGCCGGGCGCCGGGCTCCGGGAGCGCCCCGACCCCGTCACCCCGGAGGACGTCCTGTGAGCCGCTCGCCCGAGACCGACGCGCCCGCCCCCGCCGAGGCCGCGGCCGAGGCGACCGCGCGCATCCTGGACGACACGCTGCACGGCACCGCGCGCGGCGTCGTCGTCGACTCGCCGCCGGGGGCGGGCAAGTCCACGCTCGTCGTGCGCGCCGCGCTCGAACTCGCCGCGGCCGGCCGCCCGCTGATGGTCGTCGCGCAGACGAACGCGCAGGTCGACGACCTCGTCCAGCGGCTGGCGGCGAAGGACCCCGACCTGCCGCTGGGCCGGCTGCACAGCAGCGACGCCGAGGCGTACGACCCGTCGCTCGACGCGCTGCCGTCGGTCCGGACCTCGGCGAAGGTCGCGGACCTCGCCGGGGTCGACGTGGTCCTGTCGACCGCTGCGAAGTGGGCGTACGTCAAGGACGTCGAGCCGTGGCGGCACGCGATCGTGGACGAGGCGTACCAGATGCGGTCCGACGCGCTGCTCGCCGTGGCCGGGCACTTCGAGCGGGCGCTGTTCGTGGGCGACCCCGGCCAGCTCGACCCGTTCTCGATCGTCGGGTCGGAGCAGTGGGCGGGGCTGGCGTACGACCCGTCGGCCAGCGCGGTGTCCACGCTGCTCGCGCACAACCCGGGGCTGCCGCAGCACCGGCTGCCGGTGTCCTGGCGGCTGCCGGCGTCGGCCGCGCCGCTGGTGTCGCACGCGTTCTACCCGTTCACGCCGTTCCGCAGCGGGACGGGCCCGTCGGACCGTTCGCTGTCCTTCGGGGTCCCCTCCGACGGCTCGGCGGCCGACCGGGTGCTCGACGAGGCGGCGCTGGCGGGCTGGGGGCTGCTCGAACTGCCCGCGCGGCACACCCCGCGCACCGACCCCGAGGCCGTGGGGGCGCTGGCGCGGGTCGTGCGCCGGCTCCTGGACCGGGGCGGGGCCGCGGTCAGCGAGCAGTCGCCCGACCCGGTGCCGCTGACCGCCGACCGGATCGCCGTCGGCACGGCCCACCGCGACCAGGCCGCCGCGGTCCGTACCGCGCTCGCGGACCTCGGCGTCACCGGTGTGACGGTCGACACCGCCAACCGCCTCCAGGGCCGCGAGTACGACGTCACGGTCGTCCTGCACCCGCTCTCCGGCCGCCCCGACGCCACCGCGTTCCACCTGGAGACCGGCCGCCTCTGCGTCCTGGCCTCCCGCCACCGCCACGCCTGCATCGTCGTCTGCCGCGCCGGCGTCCCCGAACTCCTGGACGACCACCCCTCCACCGAACCCGTCCAGCTGGGCGTCTCCCTCCGCTTCCCGGACGGCTGGGAGGCGAACCACGCGGTGCTCGCGCGCCTCGGGGAACACCGGATCGCCTGGGACGGCTGACCTCCGCACCGGCGGCCCGCGGCCCCGGACCCGTCGGACGGAGTCCGACACGCCGCCGCAGGCGGCCGACAGACACAGCCCGGACGGCTGGGAGGCGAACCACGCGGTGCTCGCGCGCCTCGGGGAACACCGGATCGCCTGGGACGGCTGAAGGGAGGGGGCGCGCGGGGCCGCCGGATGCGCTCTTGCGCGGCGCGGGAGAATGGACGGGTTGTCGTACGAGGAGGAAACGCCGATGCCGGAGTCCCAGCGGACCGAACCGTCCGGACGCACCGGGCCGAGCGACGCGGCCGGCGGGCCGGACGGCGGCGCAGGGGCCGTGCCTCCCGCGCCCCCGCGGCGGCTGCGTCCCGCCCCGCTGCTGTTCGAGCCCGCCCAGGCCGCCGAGGACCCGGAGCACTTCTTCGACCTGGAGTCGATCGACGACCCCGCCGCCCTCCTGGAGCGGGCGACCGAGCTGACGGTCGCCTTCCGCGCGGCGACGGACCGGGCCGTCGAGTTCCAGGCGATCGCCGCCGCTCAGCTCGCCGACCCGCGCCGCTTCGACCGGCTGCCCGCCGCCGCCGTCGCGGAGCGGGCGGAGTGGACCGAGGACTACGCGAAGAAGATGATCGAGTTCGGCCGGGACCTGATGCGCGGCACCCGCACCGCCGACTGAGCTGGTCGAACACGTCTGCGAACGCGCCCATGGCATATGCGGATCGCGGGGGCAAGGTACCGCACGCCCCCACAGGTCGTCCCGATTTCGCGCAACTCAGGGCGACGTGACGCGGACAACGCGTAGACGTATATGCCATGAGCGCATGGCAGCAGACCGACCTCCTCCCCGCCGCACCCTCCCTCGCCGGCCAGGTGACCCCCGCCGGCGCCGAGTGGCTGGTCTCGGCGGGTGCCCATCCGCAGAGCCTGCTGACGCAGTGGCGGTCACGCCCGGAGTCGCCGGCCGTCCTGCCGTGCGGGTCCCCGTTCGACGTGGTCAACGTGCCCGCCGTGTTCGGCCGCCGGATGCTCGACCGGCTCTGGGAGGAGGGGCCCGGCTCCGGGCCGGTCGCCGCCCACCGCGGCCGGATGCTGCTCTTCGCCGCCCCCGGCACCGCCCATCGGCTGCCCGCGCTGATGCGCTGGGAGGAGTGGTCGGGGCAGGTCCCGGCGCTCCTCTGCCACGGCCAGGGCGACGCCGTCACCGTGCCGCCCCTGCGCGGTGAGGCCCCCGCGTCCCGCTGGCTGGTCGCGCCCGACACCCGCCACCCCTGGCTCCCCGGCCCCGAGGTCGTGCTCTGGGCGTGCGTCCGGGCGGCCCGCGCGACGGCCGGCGCGGAGGCCCGGGACGGCGCCGACGGGGGCGCGGACGGGGGCGCCGGGGGCGCGGACGGGGGCGCCGGGATTTCGATTTCTCCCCCCGCCGATCAGGGTGCTAAGGTCTACGACGTCAGCAGGCGCCGCTAGCTCAGTTGGTTAGAGCAGCTGACTCTTAATCAGCGGGTCCGGGGTTCGAGTCCCTGGCGGCGCACCGACGGTGAGAGGCCCCCGAGTGATCGGGGGCCTTTCGCGTACCCGGGCCCGGCCCGCCGCCCGGCCTCAGCCGCCGACCCGCACCGTCCAGCCGCCCGACGCCGCCCGGTCCATGACCTCGATCCGGACGTCCGGCCGCGTCCCGCTCCCCCGCACCGTGAACGACTCGCCCACCCGCAGCGGCGCGTCCGCGAGCGGCGGGTAGACGGAGCGGGAGACGCACGCCGAGGTGTCCGGGTGGGTGTCGACGACACGGACCGGCCCGCCGCCGGACGTGGTGCGCCCGTCGATGCGGTAGACCAGCACGCCCGCGCCGCCGCCGGCCTCGTCGCAGACCTCGGTGTCGTTGCCGGCCGGGGTGCGTGCCTCCAGGGCGATCGCCGTGTCCCGGCCGGTGCGGACGACCGCGAGCCGGGTGCCGCCGGTCGTGCCCGGCGCGGGGCCCTCGGCGAGCGGCTCCAGGGTGAAGGGGCCGGTGTCCGGGCCGACGCAGCGGACCTGGCCGCCGTCCAGCCAGCCGAACTTCCACTTGTGCCAGCCGAAGAAGTCCGGGGCGAGCCCGAACTGGCTGCCCATGAGGTCCCAGTCGCCGACGTGGGTGTCCCAGTCGTCCCGCCCGTTGCGCGGCCGGTTGTACAGGTCGGGCAGGTCGAAGACGTGGCCGGTCTCGTGGGCGAGCACGTACCGGTCCGGCGGGTGCTGCTCGAAGACGGTGACGAGCCGGCGGACGGCCGTGCCGTCGGCCCGCAGCGGGGTCTCGAAGTTGACCACCTTGGTCGCGTCGGCGTTGACGCCGGGCGCCTCGGGGTCGGCGACCAGGTAGACGAGGTCGTAGCGGCTGAAGTCGACGGACGGGTCGGCCGCCGCGACGGCCTCGCGCAGGTAGGCCGAGCGCCGCTCCGGGTTCCAGTCCCGCTGTATCGCGTACCAGGTCGACGGGCGCGGCATCTCGATCCACTCGGTCTGCGGGTGGGCGCGGAGCGAGAACCGGCCGTAGGAGGAGCGCTCGAAGAACTCGCTGGTCTCGGGGAAGTAGTCGGCCGCGAGCTCGTCGGTCTCGTAGGCCGGCTCCGCGTCCGGGAAGGACAGGAAGACCATGGCCGCGTCCAGGCCCTCCGCCCCGGGCCGGGGGTAGTGCGGGTGCCAGGTGTCCAGGCCCTCGGAGTGGTGGACGGCGGTGCGCCGCAGGGCGCAGGCGCGGGAGTCGGCGGAGCTCGCGGGGTCGGCGGCCGCGGGGCCGGCGGCGAGGCCGACGGCGGCGAGCGCGACGAGCGCGGTCAGTCCGGCGGCGGCGCTGCGCAGACGGACCGCTTCCACTCCACCGAGTGGCTGGGGCAGCGACACATGGACCTCCGCAGCGGAACTCGGGACTCCTCCCCACTTTCGGGCGGTTTGGCAGCATTCGCCCTGTTCCACTGCATCGCTCGGGTGAACGAGTCACCACCCCGGCCCCCTACGCACCGTCACATTCGGTCGCTTCGGTGCAGATCGGCACCCGAGGTGCGCGGAATCGGTCGGGTGCGGTCGGCCGGGCGATCACGTCGCCGCACGGCGGGCCGCGGGGAAGCGGCGTGCGGCTGGATCGAGCCTCCGGCCAGCCTCTATGATCGGCACACTTTCCGGACCGGTCCCCGGTCCGGCCGCACCGGCCCGGAGGACTCCGGGCCCGGCCCGAGAAGAGTGCGATGCGGAGCGAGCGGTGAGTGGAACCTCCGAAGGGCCGACACCCGTCACGGAGAGTCATCACGTGGGCAGGGCCGCCGCCGACGCGGCCGACTACCGCGCCGCCTTCAACGCAGCGCACCTCCCGATGGCCGTCGTCGACCGCGACGGCCTCGTCGTCGCCGCGAACGGGGCCCTGACCGCGCTGCTCGGCGGCGAGCGGGCGACGCTCGCCGCGGTGCCCGCGGCCGAGCTGGTCGGCCTGGCCGCCGACTCCCGCACCTGGCACGCCTACCGCGAGGTGCTGGGCGGCCGGCGCGAGCGGCTGCACTGCACCCGCCGCCTCAAGCACACCGACGGCCGCTCCCTGTGGGCGGAGGTGGCGGTCACCCCGGTCCGGGACAGCGCGAACGTGCTCCTGTCGGTCACCGACGTCAGCACCCGCCGGGACCTCCAGGCCCGGCTGCGCCACCTGCAGATGCACGACCCGGTGACCCGGCTGCCCAACCGCACGCTGTTCTTCGAGCGCGTCGCCGGCGCGCTGGAGGCGCTGGACCGGTCCGACGGGTCGCCGCAGGACCCCGAGCGCCGCCGGACCGGCCGGATCGGGATCTGCTACCTGGACCTCGACGGGTTCAAGGCCGTCAACGACACCCTCGGCCACCGGGTCGGCGACCGGCTGCTCGCCGCCGTCGCCGCCCGGCTGAACCGGTGCGCCGACCAGGCGGGGTACGGGCGGACGGGCACGCCGCTGGTGGCCCGGCTCGGCGGGGACGAGTTCGCGCTGCTCGTGGAGGACTCCACCGGCACCGAGCACCTGGCCGCGCTCGCCCGGTCGGTGCTCGACGCGCTGCAGGACCCGTTCGACCTGGCCGGGCAGCGGCTTTCGGTCTCCGCGTCGATCGGGGTGGTCGAGCGGCCGGCCCGCGGCACCACCGCCACCGGTCTGATGCAGGCCGCCGACACCACGCTGTACTGGGCGAAGGCGGACGGCAAGGCCCGCTGGACGCTGTTCGACCCCGAGCGCAACGCGCACCGGATGACCCGGCAGGCGCTGTCGTCGACGCTGCGGCAGGCGGTGGACCGGGGCGAGTTCGTCCTGGAGTACCAGCCGCTGGTCGACCTCGGCGACGGGCTGCTGCGCGGAGTGGAGGCGCTGGTGCGCTGGAACCACCCGCAGTTCGGGATGCTCGCGCCGAATCGGTTCGTCCCGCTGGCGGAGGACGACGGCTCGATCGTGCAGCTCGGCCGCTGGGTCCTGCGGACCGCCTGCGCGCAGGCGCGGCGCTGGCAGGACGAGCACCCCGGCGCCGCCCCGCCGTTCGTCAGCGTCAACGTCGCCGTCCGGCAGGTGTGGGACAGCGACCTGGTCACCGACGTCGCCGAGACCCTGGAGACCACCGGGCTCGCCCCGCACCTGCTCCAACTGGAGCTGACCGAGTCCGCGCTGATGGGCTCGGCGGGACGGCCGCTCCAGGCGCTGCAGGCGCTGAGCGACATGGGCGTGCGGATCGCGATCGACGACTTCGGGACCGGCTACTCCAATCTGGCGTACCTGTCCCGGCTGCCGGTCTCGGTGCTGAAGCTCGACGGGTCCTTCGTGAAGGGCTTCCGGTATGTCGACGGGCGGCATCCCAACCCGGCGGACGAGATGATCGTCGAGGCGCTGGTCCAGCTCGCCCACCGGCTCGGTCTCACCGTCACCGCGGAGTGCGTGGAGACGACCGCGCAGGCGGAGCGGCTGCGGCGGGTGGGCTGCGACACCGGCCAGGGCTGGCTGTACGCCCGGGCGATGGCCCCGGAGCGGATCGGCCCGCTGATCGGCCGCGGGCTTCCGGGCCCGCCGCGGGGGGCCGCGGAGGACGGCTGACGGTGTCCGTCAGCCGTCCGCGCGAGCCGTCGTGCGGACGCTCCTACGCAGGCAACCCGTAGGCGTCGGCGATCAGTTCGTAGCTGCGGAGCCGGGCCTCGGGGCCGTGGGCGTTGGCGGTGAGCATCAACTCGTCGGCGCCGGTACGCTTCTGGAGGTCGTCGAGGCCGGTGCGGACGGCGTCGGGGGTGCCGTACACGATGTTGTGCAGCCAGCTGTCGACGAACTCGCGCTCCATCGGGGTGAAGGGGTGGGCGGCGGCCTCGTCGGGGGTGGGGATCAGGCCGGGGCGGCCGGTGCGCAGGCGGAGCATGGACAGCGCGCCGGTGAGGACCTGCCGCTCGGCCTCCTTCTCGTCGTCGGCGGCGAGCGCGGCGACGCCGATCAGGGCGTAGGGCGCGTCGAGCAGCTCCGAGGGACGGAACGACTCTCGGTACAGGTCGAGCGCGGGGATCGTGTTCTGCGCGGAGAAGTGGTGCGCGAAGGCGAACGGCAGGCCCAGCTGTCCGGCGAGGCGGGCGCTGAAGCCGGAGGAGCCGAGCAGCCAGATGGGCGGGCGGTGCGGGTCCTGCACCCCGCCGGGGGAGGTGGCCTGGACGGGTCCGGGGACGGCGTGGATCCGGGCGTAGGGGTGGCCGTCGGGGAAGTCGTCGTCCAGGAACCGGGTCAGCTCCATGAGCTGCTGCGGGAAGTCGTCCGCGCCCTCGTTCAGCCGGTCGCTGCGGCGCAGCGCGGCGGCGGTGGCGCCGTCGGTGCCGGGGGCCCGTCCGAGGCCGAGGTCGATGCGTCCCGGGGCGAGCGCCTCCAGGGTGCCGAACTGCTCGGCGATCACCAGGGGGGCGTGGTTGGGGAGCATGACGCCGCCGCTGCCCAGGCGGATGCGGCGGGTGTGGGCGGCGAGGTGGGAGAGGATCACCGCGGGCGAGGAGGAGGCGACGCCGGGCATGGAGTGGTGCTCGGCGATCCAGTGGCGGTGGAAGCCCCGTCGGTCCGCGAGGCGGGCGATGTCCACGCTCGCGCGGAGGGCGTCGGTCGCCGTGCGGCCGGCGCCCACCGTCACCAGGTCGAGGACGGACAGCGGGACGGGGGCGGTTCCGACCGCCGTCCCGCGGATCTCGTGGGCGGTCACGTGGGGGGCCTCCATGTCGTACGGGGGTGTTCGCCCTCCACCAACAGGAGGCTGACTCCGTTTATTCCCGGCCGGAGTCGGGGGCGCGGACCGGGCGGCAGGCACAGGACGGCAGCACCTGACGTGCTCGCGCGACCGGACCAGCGCGACCGGTCGCAGCTCGATCCGGTGCCCGGCGGCTTCCGGTCCGCGCTCGGTCAGGGCGTGCGCGGGCTGCGGGTCGCGTACTCGGTGCCGCTCGGCGGGCAGGTGTCCGTGCAGCCGGGGTGGCGGCGGTCGTCCGGCGGCGGTGGAGGCGCCGGCGGGGCTCGGGGCGTACGTCACGGAGTCGGACCCCGGCTTCACCGAGCCGGTGGGGGCGTCCCACACGCTGTGCTTCAACCGGGGCACACCCGTCATCCCGGCGTAACCGGCGTCCCACCGGCGGGATCTGTCGAACGTCGGCGCGAATTCGTCTGCATGGGGCGGGGGTTCTCGGGTAGGGGCGCCGCCATGTTTCGGATACAGGCACCACTAGGAAGACGCGGGATGCGACGGCGGTCGCTGCTCACCGGCACCGCGGCGATCGCCGGTGCCGCGGCCCTGACCGGGGCCGCGGGCTGCTCCCGCGTGCCGACGGGGAACGCGCTCGCCCGGCTGAGGACGCAGGGGACGGTACGCCTGGGGATCGCCGGCGAGGTGCCGTTCGGGTACATCGACGAGCAGGGCGAGTTCACTGGCGAGGCGCCGGAACTGGCCAAGATCATATTCGGTCGGCTGGGGATCGGGAACGTCCAGCCGGTGGCGACGGACTTCGCGTCGCTCATCCCCGGCCTCAACTCGCAGCAGTTCGACGTGGTGTCGGCGGGGATGTACATCAACCCCGAGCGCTGCGAGCAGGTGATCTTCTCCGACCCCGAGTACCAGATGCTCGACGCGTTCATCGTGCCGAAGGGCAACCCGAAGAACCTGCGGAACTACGCCGACGTGGTCCGGGCGAAGGCCCGGCTCGCCACCGGCACCGGGTACGCGGAGATCGACTACGCCGCCGAGGCGGGCTACCCGGAGAAGGACCTCGTGATCCTCCAGGACCAGGTCGCCGGACTGAACGCGGTCGAGTCCGGCCGGGTCGACGCCTTCGCGGGGACGGCGCTGACCACCCGGCTCGTGGTGGAGAAGTCCCGCAGGGCCGAGGTCACCGAGCCCTTCAGACCGATCGTGGACGGCAGGGAGCAGATCGACGGCGGCGGCTTCGCGTTCCGCCCGGTCGACACCGGCCTGCGGGACGCGTTCAACCGCGAGATCCACCGGATGAAGAAGAGCGGCGAACTGCTGCGCGTGCTGCGGCCGTTCGGCTTCACCGAGAACGAGATGACCACCATGACCGCGAAGGAGCTGTGCTCATGACCGCGGGACTCTGGCAGGAGTGGATCCTGCCCGGCATCTGGATCACCGTCCAACTCACCGTCTGCAGCGCCGCGCTGGCGGCCGTCGTCGCGTTCGCCGTCGGCATCGCCCGCACCCACCGGCTGTGGATCGTGCGCTTCCTGGCCGGGACCTACACCGAGGTCTTCCGCGGCACGTCCGCGCTGATCCTGATGTTCTGGTTCTTCTTCGTGGTGCCGTCGCTGCTCGGCTGGGCGCTGGTGCCGATGTGGGCCGCCGTGCTCGCGCTCGGCCTGTCCTACGGGGCCTACGGGGCCGAGGTCGTGCGCGGCGCGCTGCTCGCGGTGGCGCCGGCGCAGCGGGAGGCGGGGGTGGCGCTGAGCTTCACCCCGTGGCAGCGGATGCGGCTGATCCTGCTGCCGCAGGCCGTGCCGGAGATGATCCCGCCGTTCAACAACCTGCTGGTCGAGCTGCTCAAGGGCACCGCGCTGGTGTCGCTGCTCGGCGTCGGGGACACCTCGTTCGCCGCGTACCTGGTGCGGCTCGCGACCCAGGAGAGCGCGCAGATCTACACGGTCTCCCTCGTCGTCTACTTCGTGCTCGCGTTCGTGCTGACCCGCGGGATGCGGGTGCTCGAGAAGCGGGCGAAGGCCGGGATCGGGCAGCGGCCCGAGCCGGGCGAGGGCCTGCTCGGCAGGCTGCGGGCGGGGAACGGGGCCGCCGCGGGCGCTCCGACGAGCGGCGGAGGCGTCCGGTGAACTCCTGGGACTGGTCCGCCGTCGCGGACTTCATGCCGGCCTTCTGGGACGGGGTGCTGGTCACGCTCCAGGTGCTGCTGCTCGGCTCGCTGATCTCGTTCTCGCTCGGCCTGGTCTGGGCGATCGCCTTCCGCGCGCCGACCCGGTTCGTGCGCTGGCCGGTGGGGGTGGTGACCGAGTTCATCCGGACCACCCCGCTGCTCGTGCAGCTCTTCTTCCTCTTCTTCGTGCTGCCGGAGTGGGGCGTCCAGTTCTCCACCCTGACCACCGGGATCCTGGCGATCGGCCTGCACTACTCGACGTACACCGCGCAGGTCTACCGCGCGGGCATCGAGGCGGTGCCGGCCGGGCAGTGGGAGGCCGCGACCGCGCTGAGCCTGCCGGCCCACCGGACCTGGTGCGCGGTGATCCTGCCGCAGGCGGTCCGCCGGGTGGTGCCGGCGCTCGGCAACTACGTCGTCGCGATGCTGAAGGACACCCCGATCCTCGCGGGCATCGGCGTCCTGGAGATGCTCCAGCAGGCGCGCCTGAGCAGTGCGCAGAGCTTCGAGTTCACCGAGCCGCTGACCGTCGTCGGCGTCGCCTTCGTCCTCATCGCCTGTCCGGCTTCCCTTCTGCTGCGAGCCCTGGAGCGTCGTCTTGTCCACTGACCCGAACCTGACCAAGGACGCCGCCGCGGCGTCGAACCCGGCCGTGGACGGCCGAGAGCTGATCCGCTTCGAGAACGTCACCAAGCGCTTCGGCGACAACGTGGTGCTCGACGGGCTCGACTTCTCCGTCGCGTCGGGGAAGCACGTCACCCTCATCGGCCCGTCCAGCTCGGGGAAGACGACGATCCTGCGGCTGCTGATGACACTGACCACGCCCGACGAGGGCCGGATCACGGTCGGCGGCGGGCAGCTGTTTCCGGCCAACGGCGGCGAGAAGCGGCTGCGGGAGGTGCGCAAGAACATCGGCCTGGTGTTCCAGCAGTTCAACCTCCTCCCGAACATGCGGGTGCTGCGGAACGTCATGGAGGCACCCGTCCAGGTGCTCGGCCTGCCGAAGGACGAGGCCGAGGTGCGGGCCAGGGAGCTGCTCGACATGGTCGGCCTCGCCGACCGCGCCGACGCCTATCCGGGCCGGCTCTCCGGCGGCCAGCAGCAGCGGGTGGCCATCGCCCGCGCGCTGGCGATGCGCCCCCAGGTCCTGCTGCTCGACGAGGTGACCTCCGCGCTCGACCCGGAGCTGGTCGCCGGGGTGCTCGACGTGCTGCGGGACATCGCGCGGAGCACCGACATCACCATGCTGTGCGTGACGCACGAGATGAGCTTCGCCCGGGACATCTCCGACCAGGTGCCGATGTTCGACGCGGGCCGGGTCATCGAGTCGGGCCCCCCGGAGAAGATCTTCTCCGAGCCCGAACTCGACCGGACGCGGGAGTTCCTCGGCGCGGTGCTCTGAGCTCCGACCCGCACGGCACCGGGTGCCGCACGCTGCGGCCGGCGGCACCCGACCGGCCGGTAACCGACGCATGAACGACGCGCCCCGCGTATGTCTCTGGCATATGCCAGAGTGGCGCGTTCCTGGCTGTGCGGCCACGGCTGCGGATCGGATCCGCCAACAGCCGCCCCACCGAGCCGTTTTGAGGTCTATCGTGGTCGGGAGACGCAGTCGGCTGTCCGGACGGCCAGGCCAGGAGGAGACCGTGGCGCTGAGGCCCGAGCCCACCACCCCGTTCCCGTCGGTCCCCTACGCCCTCCGGGTCCTGGAGTCGGTGTCCCAGCACCCCGGCGGTGTCACCGAGGCGCACCTCTCCCGCGAGACCGGCCTGCCCTCCGCCCACCTCGTCCCGCTGCTGCTCATGCTCCGCCGCGAGGGCTACGTCGAGCAGGTCACCGGCGGGGCGTACGTCACGGGCGACTCCCTCACCCTCCTGGGCTCCGCCGCCCCGGACCGCCAGGTGCTGTCCGACCGGCTGCAGGCCAGCCTGGAGCAGCTGCGCGACCAGGTCGGCGCCGCGATCTACCTGAGCCGGTACATCGACGGCGAGGTCCGGATCACCCACGTCGCCGACGGCCCCGAGACCCCGGCGGTCAGCGAGTGGGTCGACTTCCGCTCCGCCGCGCACGCGAGCGCGGCCGGCAAGAGCCTGCTCGCCCAGCTCGACCTCGACGGCCGGCGCGACCACCTCGCCCGCCACCGTCCCGCCCGGCTGACCTCCCGCACGATCACCGACGAGCGGGTCCTCCTGAACAAGCTGGCAGCCCAGCCGCCGACGGTGCCGTTCCTCGACCTCCAGGAGTACGCCGTCGGCACGGTCTGCGCGGCCGTCCCGCTCACCGCCGGCAGCGCGGTCGGCTCGCTGGCGCTGTCCATGCCGGTCCAGCACGCGCACCGGCTGCGGCGGGCGGCGGAGCGGCTGAACAAGGGGGCCTCGCCGATCCTGCTCTCGCTGGCCCTGTGACCGGGGCCACCGCGGCAGGTGGTCGGGAGCACCCCCGGCGGGCGGGTAATATTGTCCTGTCAGCAGGCGCCGCTAGCTCAGTTGGTTAGAGCAGCTGACTCTTAATCAGCGGGTCCGGGGTTCGAGTCCCTGGCGGCGCACCGACGGTGAGAGGCCCCCGAGCGATCGGGGGCCTTTCGCGTACCCGGGCCGGCGTCCGGGGAGCGCGCCCCGCCCCGCCCGGCGGCCGCGGCCGACTACGCCCGCAGGTACGTCAGCACCGCGAGGACCCGCCGGTGGGTGCTGTCCCCCGGCGGCAGGTCCAGCTTGGCCAGGATGTTGCCGATGTGCTTGCCGACGGCCGCCTCCGTCACGACCAGCTCGCGGGCGATCGCCCCGTTGGAGCGGCCCTCCGCGACCAGGGCGAGGACCTCCCGCTCGCGCGGGGTGAGCGCGGCCAGCGGGTCCCGGCGGCGGCGCAGCAGCTGCCGCACCACCTCGGGGTCGACGACCGTCCCGCCGGCGGCGACCCGCGTCACCGCGTCGGCGAACTCCTCGACCTGCCCGATCCGGTCCTTCAGCAGATAGCCGACCCCGGTCCCGTCGCCCGTGTCGAGCAGCTCGGTCGCGTACGTCCGCTGCACGTACTGGCTGAGCACGAGCACCGGCAGGCCGGGGCGCTCGGCGCGCAGCGCGACGGCGGCGCGCAGGCCCTCGTCGCCGAAGCCGGGCGGCATCCGGACGTCGGTGAGGACGAGGTCGGGGTCGTGCGCGGCGACGGCCGACCGCAGCGCGTCCGCGTCGCCGACGGCCGCGACCGTCTCGTGCCCGAAACGGGCGAGGAGCCCGACCAGGCCCTCGCGCAGCAGCACGCCGTCCTCGGCGAGCACGACTCTCAAAGGGCGGGGCACGGTATCTCCAGGCGCACGACGGTCGGCCCGCCGGGCGGGCTGGTGATCGTCAGTGTGCCATCGAGCACCGCGAGCCGGTCGGCCAGCCCGGTCAGTCCGCTGCCGTGCGCGCCGTCCGCGCCGCCGCGGCCGTCGTCGCCCAACTCGACCCACAGCCGCCCCCGTTCGTGGCGGGCGGTCAGCCGCGCCCGCGAGGCGCCGCTGTGCTTGGCGACGTTCGCCAGCCCCTCGCTGACAGCGAAGTAAGCCGCCGTCTCGACGGCCCCGGGCAGCCGGGGCAGGCCGTCGGCGACGGTGTCGACGGGGACGGGCGAACGGTCGGCCGCGTCGGTCAGCGCGGCAGCGAGGCCGTAGTCGGTGAGGACCTGCGGGTGGATGCCGCGGATGAGTTCGCGCAGCTCGGTGAGGACCAGCCCGGCCTCCTCGTGCGCCCGCGCGAGCTCCTCGGCGAGCGGCCCGCCGGCCGGGGCGTCGAGCCGGGCGAGCCCGAGCCGCATCGTCAGCGCGACGAGCCGCTGCTGCGCCCCGTCGTGCAGGTCGCGCTCGATCCGCCGGCGCTCGGCCTCGAAGGCGGCGACGAGCCGGGCCCGCGACGCGGTCACCTCGGTCAGCTCCGCCCGCCCGTCCGGTGCGAGGAGCAGCCGGGTCAGGGCCGCGCGGGCCCCGGCGTACGCCCGCAGCGGGTAGCTCAGCGCGACGGTCAGCGCGAGGCCCAGGGCGGCGGTCGCGAACGCGGCCGGGTAGCCCGTGACCAGCCACATCTTGACGACGCGCACCTCCTCGCCGTCCATCGCGAGCAGCAGCGGCGTCACCGCCGTCGCCACCGGCGCGACCACCGCGGCGCCGAGCACACACGCGTCCAGCACCCACAGCACGCCCGCGTGCAGCACCGCGTACGCCAGCTCCCGCCAGGTCGCCGGCTCCCCCAGCCGCAGCCGCGCCCACGCCCCGAGCCCCGGCTCCCCCGGCACCCGGTGCGGGCTCGGCACCAGCCCCGCCCGCCACCGCTCCACCGCGGCGACCGGCACCCCCGCGAGCAGCAGCAGCGGCAGCCCGACGAGTACGACGGAGAACCCGGCGAGCAGCACCATCACGACCGCCGTCGCGACCCCGCTCACCACACCCCCCGCGACGTACGCGACGGCCGGCAGCGGGCGGGGCAGCGAACTCGGCGCATCGATCATGCGCGAACGCTAGGCCCGCGCACCCTCCCCGCACCATGCCGCGGGCCCCCTCCCGGGGTAGCCCCAGCCCCCCCATGCGGAGGGGCCCGCACCCCCTGAGAGGTGCGGGCCCCGTCACCCAGCCCCTGCGGGGCGAGGCCAACCGTGGCACTGCGTCCGGTCGCTAGCGCTGGGCACGTTGGGCTGTGCCCACCCGTGCCGCCCTGCGGCACGATTGCCCACAGCGGGCGAGGGCGAACATCGCCGCCGAGCGGCACGAATCCCGGCGCGAGCCGGCACGAATCCTGGCGCGAGCCGGCAGAAAAGTCAGCCTGGCCGGCGTTTGAGGCCACCGGGCGGAGCCCGGTACCCCCGCGGCGGAGCCGCGAAGGCCCGTTGCAGACCGCCCAAGGTCAGAAGCGGACGTCCGAGCACGCGTAGAACGCGTTCGCCGTGTCGTGGACCGTCCACACCGCCAGGATGATGTGGCGACCGGACTTCCCGGACGGCACGTTGCCGGTGTGGGTCAGCGTGGCCGGCGGCTGCTGGCCGTTGTACGGCAGCGTCAGGAACGGCTGCGACTCCAGCGCGGCACGGGTCAGCGGCGCGCTCTGGTTCCACCCGTTCTTGGTGATGTAGTACTTGAAGTCGGTGGTGCGGTGGCGCGCGGTGAACTGCCAGCGGAAGTTGTAGCTCTGCCCGTTGGACAGCTGCGTCGCGGGCCAGTCCGTGCCGTTGGGCGCCTTCGGGTGGTCCAGCGCGGAGAACCCGCCGATGCCGGCCGAGCAGATCTTGCCGTCGGCGGGACCGGCGGCGGGGAAGCCCTTCGGGCCCTCGACGGACTGCGGCTCCCACTGGATGTTGCCGCAGCCGGTCACCGTGCCGTTGGCACACTGCTTCTGGCGGCTCAGCGGCTGGTCGGTGTACCCGTGGCTGCTCGCGCTGCCGGTGGCCAGCAGGGAGGTTCCGGCGACGGCGAGGCCGAGTATGCCGGCGGAGACCTTCTTACGCATGCGGACGCTCCTGTGAGGGGGGTGGTGGGGGATCACGTACCGTGCGGCGGTCTAGACCAAGTCCCAGAGTAGGGACGACTCTTGACCATGTCCATACCAATCGCGGAGACACGTCGTCCGAATCGGTGACACGGGGTGGCGTCCGCGCGGACGCCGTCCCGCGCACGGGATGACGCCGCGCCATCGACCGCACAGCCCTCAACTCGGCTGTGATCAGCTCCTTTTGGCGAACCACCGCAGGTGCGACCACGTACCACACCCCTCCGGCCGCACCCCGCCGCCACTCCCCCGGCCCTCCCGGCCGTCACCCTCCGCGACGGCCGTGCGGCCCGCCTCAACCCCGGACTACGGCCGCGCTCCCCTCCAGAACTCCACCGTCAGATCCCGCACCAGACCCTTCCGCTCGTACTCGTCGAACTCCACGAGCCCCCGCGCGGCCAACGCGTTCACCGTGTCCTCGACCGCGTCGACGACCGACGCCAACTCCGCCTCGCGGCGGGTCCGGTCGAGCGCGGCGACCTTGCGGCGGTCCACCGCGGAGGCGACCTCTGGGGCGTACTCGACCCGCGTCGGCCGGGCCGAGAAGACCTCTACCCCCGCGGCGGAGACCTCCGCGGCGAGCCGCCCGGTGAGCGCGGTGGCGACCGCGTCCGCGTCGCGCAGGGAGGGACCGCCCGCGGGGAAGACGTCCGCGGGCAGCCGCGAGAGCACGGACGCGAGCGCGGACTCGACCTGGGACGTCAGGTACGTCTCGTGGTCGGCGACGGACAGCGCGGCCCGGGCGGTGTCGGCGACGCGCCAGACGACGAGGACCGTGACGCGCAGGGGGAGGCCGTCCGCGTCGGCGACGGGCAGCTCGCCGCGCCAGTGCCGGAGCCGGACGTCGACCCGGCGGCGCGCGTCGAGCGGGCTGAGCCAGAGCAGGCCGGTGCGGCGGACGCTGCCCCGGTAGCGGCCGAAGCGGGAGAGGACCCACGCCCTGCCGGCCCGCCCGCGCCGCAGCCCGGCCAGCGCGGCCGCGGTGACCGCGCCGGACGCGGCGAGGGCGGCCCACTGGCCGGGCCCGTAGCCGGCTGCGGGCGCGGCCGGCAGGTGCAGCGCGCGCAGCACGCCCTCGGGCCAGCCGCCCGCCCACCACTGCGCCGCGCCGCACCCCGCCGCCCCGGCCGTCGCCGCGAGCACCGCGGCCGACCCGGGCAGCGCGCGCCCGGGCCGCTCGGTCAGCGCGGGGTCCCCGGGCGGCGCGGACGGCGCGGACGGCGCGCCGGCCCCGGCCTCCCGCGCGGGCGCCGCGGCCCCGCCGACCAGCACGCCCTCCGCCCGGGTGGTCGCCCCCCGCCCCACCACCGGCTCCCGTGCCCCTGCCGTGCGGAACACCCCGCCGCCCGACCCGAGCACCGGCGGCCGCGCGGGCCCCGGCGCCGGCTCGTCGTCGTCCCGGAACAGCAGGTGCACCGGGATCTCCGTCGTCGGCTCGTTCCTGATGACCGCGGTGTGCCGCCCGCTGCGCACCGCGTACGACCACCCCGCATCCGGGTCGGGTGCCGTGCTCGTGTCCGTTTCGGTCATCGGTGACTCCTTCAGCGCATGTCTCGGAAGAGGGAACGGAGAACGCGGAGCACCCACAGCACCCCGCGCCCGCACGCGGCGGAGCCCGCGACGCCCCGTCACCGCGGACACCCGCACCCGCGGACGCGCCCCGGACCGTGACGCCGCGGACCCCGCACGGGCAGCAACGTCCCCACACGGACCGGCCCCCCGCCGACGCACCGCCGGGCCGGACGGCGGGGGTGGCCGCCGACACCCCGCGCGGAAACCGACGCCCCCGCACAGGACCGACGCCCGCGGCCGGCACCGCGTACGCCGAATTCGGCGCGCAGCCACCCGCCACAGGCGGCACCGCACCCGCGGGCGCACCGCCGGCCAGGACCGCGGGTGCGGCCCAGGCCGACCCGCACGCAGGCCGACGTGTCCGTGCCGGGGCCGCGGGCGCCGTCGCACGCCGGGGTCGCGTCACCCGAAGAGCCGGCGCCATGTCTCCGGCCCCGGGTAGCCGTCCGCCGCGGCGCCGCGCCAGCCCTGGGCGCGTTGGAAGGACTCGACGGAGCGCCGGTCGGCCTCGGTCCATCGGGGGCCGGGGCCGGACGTGTAGGCCCTGCCGAAACCTTTCTGCACGAGCCGCCGGCCGAGCGCCTCGATCGCCGGATGGGACCGGCCGGGCCGGAACACCTGCGCCCCGGGGTAGGGGACGGCGGACGGCCTCCCGGCCGCGGAAGAGCCCGAGCCCGCACCCGACCCGGACGCCCCGGACGCCCCCGCCCGCGCCCGCTCGGCCGACGGGATGTCGCGCCCCGCCCCGGTGACGAGGAGCCGCCACGTCTCCGGCCCCGGCAGCCCGTCCGCGTCCGCGCCCGTCCACCCCTGCGCCCGCTGGAAGGCCCGCGTCGCCTCCCGGTCGGCGTCGCCCCACCGCGGCCCGGGGCCGACGGCGTAGAACCGCTTGCCGCCGCGCGCGCTCAGCATCTCCCCGAGCCGGGTGACGTGCGCGTTGACCGCGCCCGGCCCGAAGGCCGCCGCCCCGGGGTACGCGGCGGACGTGCCCGGCGCTCCGGCCGCCCCCTCCCCCACCCCCCGCAGCCGGTAGGGCACGTACCCCGCGGTGTTGCTCCAGTACGGGTACGGGGTCGTCTGCCGCCGGGTCCGCGGGCGGGTCTGCTCGTAGGCCGTGTACGCCGTGCGGCGGCTGTCGGTCCAGCCGCCGAAGAGGGTGGCGTGCGAACCGGACGTGGGGGAGCTCGGGTTGTGGAAGAGCAGGATGTCGCCGGGGCGCAGCTCGTCGCGCGTGATGCGCACCGCGTACCGGCCGAGCGTGCCGGTCGTCTCGCTGCCGGGCAGCCCCCACGCCATGGAGATGAAGCCGGAGCAGTCCTGCCGGTAGCCGTCCGTCCAGAACCGCCGCATGTCGTACGGCACCCCCGCCCGCAACCAGGTCTCGGCCCGCTGGACGATCTGCGCCCGCGTCAGGGACAGCGGAGCGGCGGCCGCCCGCCCGCCCACCGCCGCCGGCGCGGCCGCCGCCCGTCCGGCCGCCACCCCCGGCGGCCCCGCGGCACCCGCACCCTCACCCGCACCCGGCCCCGTCGACCCCGCCCGCGCGTCCGCCTCCCGCGCGTCCACCTCCGGCAGCGTCCCCTCCGCCCCCGCCACCACCCCCGGGGCGTCCGCCACCCGGACCGGAGCCCCCGCCGCCGCACCCAGCAGCGTCCCCGTGGCCGCCGCGACGATCAGCACCCGGCGGGCGTGGTGCCCGCAGGCCGCCTCCTCCCCCGCCGTCCGCCGCGCCCACCCGCACCCCGCACATCCGCAATCGCTCGCCGGATCGATGTCCTCGAAGAACAGCCCCTCTGTCTGCACAGTCGTCAGTTTCGCAATGCAAGGCTTTGTCCGCATTTCGACTGTTCGACCGGGAAACCGGCCGCCCCCGGCCCCGCACCCGGACGGCGGTACACCGCACCCCTCGGAATCCGGTAGAGTTACGCAGGTCAGCACGCGCCGCTAGCTCAGTTGGTTAGAGCAGCTGACTCTTAATCAGCGGGTCCGGGGTTCGAGTCCCTGGCGGCGCACCGACACGGAAGCCCCCCTCATGCCGCATGAGGGGGGTTTCTGGCTGACGAAGGGGGCGGCGTGGCGGAACACGGCGGGGGTGCGGCGACCGGATGCACACCCCTCGCACATCACACACCAGGACCGCACTCAAATCGCACCAATGAGCGGTAAACAGCTTGTTTCACCCTTGCGATCATGGTGGAGGTAGTAGAAACCTTGCCGGATGCCTGCCGGGGGTCCCGTCAGGAACGGATGTCGGGCCAGGCATCATGCAACCGGAAGGCCGTGCTCCCTCGTCCTTAGTCGGACACGACATCGGACGATTTCGGAACGGCGGCCGACCACTGACGCGTTCGCGACGGTCGAGGGGGATCGGTCCGCGGACCCATGGAACCAACGGACACGCAGCCAGCCTTGCGTGCGGGGGGATGAGAGATGACGTCGCCGACCGGCGCCCATGAGAACAACGATCCGGCGCGGACCACTCAGCTGCGGGTGCCCTCGCAGCTGCGCACCGGTGGAGCCGCCGGCCGCAAGCGCCCGAGGAAACAGGCGCTGCCCCGGTACGACTACGAGCACTACAGCCGGCTCGCCGGGCCGCTCACCCAGCCCGACCCCACCAAGCCGTACAAGGTGCAGTACCGCTCCCTGATCTCGCAGGAGCCGCACCGCGTGGGCGCGGCGATGCTGCTCTGCGCGGCCCCGCTGCTCTCCATAGCGCTGCTGGTCTGGCTGCTCCAGCCGGAGCACTGGACCGAGCGCGACTACCTGCAGTACGACTTCCTGCCCGTGCTCGACATGATCATGCTGGTCTCGATCGGCCTGATCGAGCTGTTCCGCTGCATGAACGTGGTCTCCAACGCGCACGCCACCCTGGTCGCCCGCGACCCGATCCCGGTCGTCCCGGAGTCCGGCACCCGCGTGGCGTTCCTCACGTCGTTCGTGCCCGGCAAGGAGCCGCTGTCGATGGTCACCAAGACCCTCGAGGCGGCCGTGAAGATCCGTCACCGCGGTCTGATGCACGTCTGGTTGCTCGACGAGGGCGACGACCCGGCGGTCAAGGAGGTGTGCGCCCGGCTCGGCGTCCACCACTTCTCCCGCAAGGGCATCGCGAAGTGGAACACCACCAAGGGCCCGCACCGCGCCAAGACCAAGCACGGGAACTACAACTCCTGGCTGGACGCGCACGGGAACGACTACGACTACTTCGCCTCCGTCGACACCGACCACATCCCGCTGCCCAACTACCTGGAGCGGATGCTCGGCTTCTTCCGCGACCCGGACGTGGGCTTCGTCATCGGCCCGCAGGTCTACGGCAACTACGACAACTTCATCACCAAGGCGGCGGAGTCCCAGCAGTTCCTCTTCCACGCGCTGATCCAGCGCGCGGGCAACCGCTACGGCGCCCCGATGTTCGTCGGCACCTCCAACGCGGTCCGGATCTCCGCCCTCAAGCAGATCGGCGGCCTGTACGACTCGATCACCGAGGACATGGCGACCGGCTTCGAGATCCACCGCCACAAGAACCCGGCGACGGGAAAGAAGTGGCGCAGCGTCTACACCCCGGACGTGCTGGCCGTCGGCGAGGGCCCGAGCGCGTGGACGGACTTCTTCACCCAGCAGCTCCGCTGGTCGCGCGGCACCTACGAGACGATCCTCAAGCAGTACTGGAAGGGCTGGTACTCGCTCCCGCCGGGCAAGCTCTTCAACTACACGATGATGATCATCTTCTACCCGATGTCGGCCCTCAACTGGATCCTCGCCGCGATCAGCTGCATGCTCTTCCTCGGCATGGGCGCCTCGGGTGTGAACATCGACCCGGCCATCTGGCTGATGCTCTACGGCAACGCCTCCGCGCTCCAGATCGGCCTCTACATCTGGAACCGCCGCCACAACGTCTCCCCGCACGAGCCCGAGGGCTCCGGCGGCGTCGACGGCATGGTGATGTCCGCGCTCTCCGCCCCCCTCTACGCGCGTGCCCTCACCGACGCCCTGCTGCGCCGCAAGAGCAAGTTCGTGGTGACCCCCAAGGGCGACTCCTCCAGCCCGGACACCCTCTTCGGGACCTTCCGCATCCACCTGTTCTTCATCGCCATCTTCATGGGGTCGGCGATCGCGTCGTTCTTCCTCGGGCACGACCACCCCGCGATGATCGTCTGGGCCTCGCTCGCGACTCTGATCACCGCCCTGCCGATCTGGATCTGGCGGCGCTCGGTCACGGCGGAGAAGAAGGCGCGCAAGGCGAACGGCGGCCGCCCGGTCGCCCCGGAGCCGGAGGAGGAGGAGCCGTACGAGGACGACTTCCCCGGCCGCGGCCCCGGTCAGGGGCCGAGCTGGGCCGGCCGCCCGGGCGCGCAGCAGAACGACCAGACCATGCAGATTTCCCTTGGGGGACGTAAGAAATGAGTTACCGTCCTAGCCGCCGCACGCGTCGCCTCGCGATAGCCGCGGCGGTGGTCGTCGCGCTGGCCGGCATGAACGGGCCGGCCATGTACCGCTTCGGGTCGGAGCAGTACCACGACTTCAAGATCAACCGCGCCGAGTACAAGGCGGAGAACGGCCACTGGGACCTCGTGGACATCCCCGAGGAGTACCGGCTGAACACGATCCACGCCGCACTGCTCCACACGGGCAAGGTGCTGCTCGTCGCCGGGTCCGGGAACAACCAGAAGAACTTCGACGCCAAGCGGTTCAAGACGACGCTGTGGGACCCGGAGAAGAACACCTTCAAGAAGATCGACACCCCGGCCGACCTGTTCTGCACCGGCCACACCCAGCTGGCCGACGGCAAGCTCCTGATCGCCGGCGGCACCAAGCGCTACGAGAAGCTGAAGGGCGACGTCACCAAGGCCGGCGGCCTGATGATCCTCCACAACGAGGACCCCGACGCCCCCAAGACGATCAAGCCCGGCACCGTCCTCACCGGCAAGAAGGGCGGCAAGTCCTACGTCGTCCAGGACGCGGTGAACATCGAGCGGGCCGAGAAGGTCTTCGACGACGAGACCGGCGCGTTCCTGCGCACCGAGCCCGGGATCGCCCGCGTCTACGTCGAGGCGCAGAAGGCGGGCAAGCGCTACGAGACCGGCGCCCAGGACCAGTACGTCGTCCAGGGACTCAAGGGCGAGGACGCGAAGAACGTCTACGGCATCGCCCAGAAGCTCGCCCTGGACAAGAAGGACTTCCAGGGCATCAGGGACGCCTTCGAGTTCGACCCGGTCGCGGAGGAGTACGTCCCCGTCGACCCGATGAACGAGGCCCGCTGGTACCCCTCGCTCACCACGCTCTCCGACGGCCGCATCCTGGCCCTGTCGGGCCTCGACGACATCGGCCAGGTCGTCCCCGGCAACCGCAACGAGGCGTACGACCCGAAGACGAAGAAGTGGGAGTACGTCCCGGAGGAGAAGCAGTTCCCGACGTACCCCGCCGTGTTCCTGATGAACGACGGCAGGCTGTTCTACTCCGGCGCCAACGCCGGGTACGGGCCGGCCGACGTCGGCCGCGACCCGGGCATCTGGGACTTCGAGAAGGACACGTTCACCAAGGTCCCCGGCCTCAGCGACCCGAAGCTGATGGAGACGGCCGGCACCGTGCTGCTGCCGCCCGCGCAGGACCAGAAGTACATGGTCGTCGGCGGCGGCGGCATCGGCGAGTCCGAGCAGTCGAGCAACAGGACCCGGATCGTCGACCTGAACGCCAAGAGCCCGGAGTTCACCGACGGCCCGTCGCTGGAGCGCGGCACCCGCTACCCGCAGTCCTCCGTCCTGCCCGACGACAGCGTGCTGATCACCGGCGGCTCGGAGGACTACCGCGGCCGCGGCGGCTCCAACATCCTCCAGGCGCGGATGTACGACGCCGAGGGCAACACGATGCGCCGGGTCGCGGACCCGCTGGTCGGCCGCAACTACCACTCCGGTTCGCTGCTGCTGCCCGACGGCCGGGTGGTCGTCTTCGGCTCCGACTCGCTCTACGAGGACGACGCCAACACCAAGCCGGGCACGTTCGACCAGCGCATCGAGATCTACACCCCGCCGTACCTGTACGGCGACACCAAGGCGCCGGCGCTCGACGACGGCCCGGAGACGATCGAGCGCGGCGGCACGGGCACGTTCACGACCCGCGACGCCGACGACGTCAAGACCGTCCGGATGATCCGGCCGAGCGTGTCGACGCACGTGACCGACCTCGACCAGCGCTCGATCGCGCTGGACTTCGAGAAGTCCGCGGACGGCATCGAGGTGTCGGTGCCGAAGAACAAGGACCTGGTCCACCCGGGCCGGTACATGGTCTTCGCCGTGACGGCCGACGGGACGCCGTCGAAGGCCCGCTGGGTCGAGGTCCCGTAGGGGGCGGCCCGACCGCCCCGCTCCCGCGGGCGACCGTACGGCGAAGGCCGCTCCCTCCTCGGAGGGGGCG
>NZ_JBHWZH010000065.1:0-32717 GCF_042728285.1 Streptomyces sp. NPDC060194
CCCCCGACGCCGCACGGTCGGCGCACTCGTGTTCCGCCGATTCGCACAAAGGTCCGCCGCTTCATACCAGAGCGGGATGGCGGCCGCTGGAAAACGCCAACCCGGCATCACTCCCGGACACTTCACGACTACCGTGTGTGCCCGGTGATCGACGTGGGCCCGCATCACCCTTGCCACGCCTTGGCCGCGCCAAGGACCCGAAGCCGACCGTCGGGGCCCCCGTACCGAGGACGCTGATGTCTCATCTCCGCGCACCGGCCACGCGCGCAGACCGCCGCGAGGGCGGACGGCACGGAAGGGCGGGAGGCCGCGGCCACGCCGCCGTGCCCCCCGGCCGCGCCACCCCCGAGGCGAACATACGCGGTCAGTTACTGCGCATCGCCGTGCTCCCGGCCGTCGCCGTCGCCCTGTGCGGCACGGCCGCCGTGCTGTTCGCGCTCCGCTCCTCCGGCGCCCGGCCGAACCCCGCCCTGTGGGCGGTCATCGCCACCGCCGGCGTCGTCGCGCTGGCCGGGATCGCCGCCGCGTTCGTCGGTGCCGAACGCGCGGCGAAGTCCGTCCTCGACCGCTGCCACGGCCTGCGCCGCGCCAGCGCCCGCGGCCAGGCCGACCTGCGCGCACTGGTCGAGCAGCTGCGCCGGGGCGAGGAACCGCCCCCGCGCAAGGCCCCGCTGCTCACCCCCGGCGGCGACGCCTTCGACCTGCTCTCCGACGAGCTCGTCCGCGCCCACGACATGGCGTGCGCCGCCGTCGTGCAGGCCTCGCGGTTCACCGAAGGCCGCGGCAGCGACCAGAAGGTCGAGGTCTTCGTCAACCTCGCCCGCCGCCTGCAGTCCCTCGTCCACCGCGAGATCCAGATCCTCGACGAGCTGGAGAACGACGTCGAGGACCCCGACCTGCTCAAGGGGCTCTTCCAGGTCGACCACCTCTCCACCCGCATCCGCCGGCACGCCGAGAACCTCGCCGTCCTCGGCGGTGCGATGTCCCGGCGCCAGTGGTCCCGCCCGGTCACCCTGACCGAGGTCCTGCGCTCGGCCATCGCCGAGGTCGAGCAGTACTCCCGGGTCAAGCTCGTCCCGCCCATCGACGGCACCCTGCGCGGCCACGCCGTCGCCGACGTCATCCACCTCCTCGCCGAACTCGCCGAGAACGCGACCGTGTTCTCCGCCCCGCACACCCAGGTCCTGCTCCGCGTCCAGCCGGTGGCCGCCGGGCTCGCCGTCGAGGTCGAGGACCGCGGTCTCGGGATGCCGGTCACCGAGCAGAACAAGATGAACGCCCTGCTCTCCGGCCCCGACCAGGTCGACGTCGCCGGCCTGCTCCAGGACGGCCGCATCGGCCTGTACGTGGTCGCCGCGCTGGCCCGCCGGCACGGCATCAACGTACGCCTGCAGACCAACATCTACGGGGGCACGCAGGCCGTCCTCGTGCTGCCGCAGGAGCTGCTCGGCACCGGGGCCGCCGACGAGACCCCGGCCGCCGGGACCCGGACCGTGCCCGTCCCCCCGCGGCCCCGGCCGGTGGCGGCGACCAACGGGAGGTCGGCGCAGCACCTGCATCCGGTGGGGGCGGCGGGGCCGGCCGCCACGGCCGCCGCCGCGCCGGCGGACGACCCGCTGACCGGGCCGCTCCCGACCGCTCCCGTCACCCCGGCCGCTCCCGTCGTCCCCCTCCCCGGCCCGGCGGCCCCCGCCGCTCCCGCGCCCGCCGCCGCCGGCGCCGCGCCGCTACCGTCCCGCTCCGAGCGCGCCCAGCGGCCCACCCCGGCCGCCGCCGTCCCCGGCGCGGGCGTGCCCGCCTCCTTCCGGCCCGACCTGCCGGTCCTGCCGCTCGCCCCGCGCACGGGCGGCGGCGAACCGGCCGCGCCGGCCGCCCATGACCCCGCCGACCGGCCCCGGCTGCCCCGGCGGCGGGCCCAGCAGCACCTCGTCCCCCAACTGCGGGAGGCCCCGCCCGAGCGGACCGCGAGCGAGCAGCCGGCCGGCCACGACCCCGGGCTGATGGCCGCCTTCCAGCGCGGCATAGGCCTGGCCGAGGCGGCGAGCGCGCTCGACGCCGAACCCGAGCGGCCCGCCCCCGCGAGCTGACCGCCCCGGTGCACCACCCCCTTCCGTCCGTCCGCCGCTACCCCCGCAAGGAGTCGATCGACCATGTCGAGCGATACGCCGACCACGGCACAGGTGTCCGACCTCGACTGGCTGTTGAGCGGTCTGGTCCAGCGCGTCCCCTGCACGCGCAGCGCCGTGCTGCTCTCCAACGACGGACTGGTCAAGTCCGTGCACGGCCTGGACGTCGACAGCGCCGACCACATGGCCGCGCTCGCCTCCGGCCTCTACTCGCTCGGCCGCAGCGCCGGCATGCGCTTCGGCGACGGCGGCGAGGTCCGTCAGGTCGTCGTCGAACTCGACACCGCCCTCCTCTTCGTCTCCACCGCCGCCTCCGGCAGCTGCCTCGCCGTCCTCGCCGGCCGGGAGGCGGACGCGGCCGTCCTCGGCTACGAGATGGCCATGCTCGTCAAGAGCGTCCGGCCCTACCTGGTCACGCCCGCCCGGCAGGCCCCCCGGGCGTCCGCCGTCCCGAGGCCGTGATGGTGGGGGCCCCGCCGGAAGGGCCGTGGCTCGACGACCAGGCCGGCCGGCTGATCCGCCCGTACACGGTGAGCAACGGCCGCACCCGGCCCAGTGCCGTGCTCGACCTGCTGACGCTCGTCCGGCCCACGGGCGTCGTCCCCGAGGGCCACATCGGCCCCGAGCACTCGGCCGCGCTCGACCTGTGCGCGGCCCCGACCTCGGTCGCGGAGATCGCCGCACATCTGCGGCTGCCCGCGGTCGTCACCAAGGTGCTCCTGTCCGACCTCGTCGACTGCGGGGCGCTCACGGCCCAGCCGCCCCGCTTCCACGACGCCGACAACCCGACCGACGTGTCCCTTCTGGAGGCAGTGCTCGATGGCTTACGACGACGGCTCTGACCTTTTCCCCACCGCCCTGAAGATCCTCGTCGCCGGCGGGTTCGGGGTCGGCAAGACCACCTTCGTCGGCGCGGTCAGCGAGATCGCGCCGCTCAACACCGAGGAGCTGCTCACCGAGGCGAGCGAGGGCACCGACGACCTCGCGGGCGTCGAGGCGAAGACCACGACCACGGTCGCCCTCGACTTCGGCCGGATCACCCTCGACTCCGAGCACGTGCTCTACCTCTTCGGCACGCCCGGCCAGGAGCGCTTCTGGTTCATGTGGGACGAGCTGTCCGAGGGGGCGCTCGGCGCGGTCGTCCTCGCCGACACCCGGCGGCTCGCCGACTGCTTCTCCGCCGTCGACTTCTTCGAGCAGCGCGGCATCGGCTTCGTCATCGCCGTCAACGAGTTCGACGGCGCGCACCGGTACGGGCCCGAGGAGGTCCGCAACGCGCTCGACCTGACCTCGGACGTCCCCGTCGTCATGTGCGACGCCCGGCTCGCCCACTCCGGCATCCGCACCCTGGTCACCCTGGTCGGGCACCTGATCGCCACCATGCCCGACCCCGCGGCCGACGCGGGCCGCGGGGCGCTGACCTGACCGACCCGACCGCCCCTTCGCTACGGAGCCCGCCATGGTCTACGACCCGATCGGCCACTTCCTGGTCACCCCCGTCGACCCCGAGGCGGCCGCGCGCGGCCGGCGGCTGCGCGAACTCGGCCTCGGCGGCGGGGCCGACGCGGACCTCGACCACCTGGCCCGCGTGCTCGCCGAGCTGACCCAGTCGCCGTACGCCATGGTCACGTTCCTCGACGAGGGCCACCAGTACCGCGCCGGGCTCCACACCCCCGCCGACACCCTCCTCGACGCGCGCCCGCTGCGCGCCGCCGCCCGCGTCCTGGCCCGCGACCACGGCTTCTGCCCGCACGTCGTCGCCCGCCGCAGGGCGCTCGTCCTGCAGGACGTCCGCGACTTCCCGCGGTTCGCGGGCAACCCGCTCGTCGACGAGTCCGGCATCCGCTCCTACCTCGGCGCGCCGATCCTGGACCGGACCGGGCTCGCCCTCGGCGCGATCGCCGCGGCGGACGTGCGGCCGCGGACCTGGGGGCGGGCGGGGCTCGACACGGTCAAGGCGATGGCCGCGGAGCTGACCGAGCGGTTCCTGCACCGGTCGGGCGACGTGCTCTGAAACCTGGTGTGAGGGGCGGGGGACGGGGGAGGGGCACTCAAGGACGCGCACCCACCCGATCCGGAGGACCGCCATGACCGACGCCCAGGGCCCGCAGCAGGGGCTGACCACCGCCGCCGACGGCCTCCAGGTCGCCACGTACACCTGGCTGCCCGCCGACGGCCGGCCGCGCGCCCTCGTCCAGATCGCCCACGGGGCCGCCGAACACGGCCTGCGCTACGACCGGTTCGCCCGCCACCTCACCGCGCACGGCTACGGCGTCATCGCCTCCGACCACCGCGGGCACGGCGCGACGGCGGCCGGCACGGGCGGCCTCGGCGTCGCGGGCGACGACGGCTGGCGGGCGACGGTCGCCGACCTCGACCGGGTCGGCGAGCAGGCCCGCGCGCTGTACCCCGGCGCGCCCGTCGTCCTGCTCGGCCACAGCCTCGGCTCGATGCTCGCCCGCGACTACGCCCAGGAGTACCCCGACGCGCTCGCCGCCGTCATCCTCTCCGGCACCTTCCGCTCGCTGCCGGGCGTCGACCTCGACGCTTCGATCGCGCGCCTGGAGGCGGAGATCGCCGAGCACGGGCGCGACCACGTCTCGTCGTTCGTCCCCGAGGCGTTCGCGGGCTTCAACGACGCGTTCGAGCGGCGGACCGGCTTCGAGTGGCTCTCGCGCGACGAGGCGGAGGTCGACGCGTACGTCGCCGACGAGCGCTGCGGGTTCCCGTTCAGCGCCGGGCTCACGCTCGACTGGCTGCACGCCATCCGCAGGATCAACGACCCGGGCAACCTCGCCCGGATCCCCGCCGACCTGCCCTTCCACCTGGCCGTCGGCTCCGACGACCCCTGCCACGACGGGCTCACCCAGCTGCACGCGCTGCTGGAGGACCTGCGCGGGGTCGAGGACCTCAGCTCGAAGGTGTACGACGGGGCGCGGCACGAGATCCTCAACGAGACGAACCGGGGCGAGGTGCAGGACGACCTGACGTCGTGGCTGGACAAGCACGTGGTGTGACGCGGGCCGGTCGGCCCGTGCGCGGCGGCCGCTGCGGGGTGGCAGGTGGGCGGCGGCGGTTGGGCGGCGGCGGGTGGGCGTCGGCCCTCGACCGGAGCCGGGTGCGGACCGGTTGTCGGACCCGCCCGCTACGCTGGCGCGACGAACCGCCGCGCCGGAGGAGACGCCCCGCGATGACCCCGCTGACCTCGGACGACGTCCGCACGATCGCGCTCGCCCTGCCGGAGACGACCGAGAAGGTCGCCTGGTCGATGCCGACGTTCCGGGTCGCGGGGAAGATGTTCGTCACCGTGCCCGACGACGAGACGTCCTTCGCCGTCCGCTGCCCCAAGGTCGAGCGCGACGAACTCGTCCTCGCCGAGCCGGCCAAGTTCTGGGTCGCCGCCCACGAGGCCGGCTCCGCCTGGGTCCGCGTCCGCCTCGCCGCGCTCGACGACGCCGACGAGCTCCGGGACATCCTCACCGACTCCTGGCGCCAGGCCGCCCCGCCCCGCCTCCTGGAGCCGTAAAGCCGTGAGCGCCCACCCCCTCGCGTGGGGTATGGTTTTCCTGCACGAACGGCCGGGGGAAACCCCAGGTCAGCCGGGCACCGGGACGTGGCGCAGCTTGGTAGCGCACTTGACTGGGGGTCAAGGGGTCGCAGGTTCAAATCCTGTCGTCCCGACAGCGATGTCGGTTTCACGAGGGGCCATCTCCGGATGGCCCCTTTCGCATGCGCGGAGGCGGTCCGGGACACGGCACGCGGTGAGGGAGCGGCGGGAACTCGCGGGGGCGGCGGAGAGTTCAGACCGTGCGGGGCCCGCGCAGGCCGTCACGACTACCGGAGGACCAGGGATGATCACGCTCACGAAGGAAGACGGACCGGCGGATCTGGACGGGGTGACGCATCTGTCGATCGGGGTCGCCTGGGATGCCACGGTCGGGAGCAGTGGCGGGCTGATGGGGAAGCTGCGGCAGAAGACGGGGACGGACCTTGACCTGATCGCGATCGCGATGCAGGGCGAGGACCCGGTGCGGCTCGCGGGCCTCGACTCGCTGGACCCGCTGGGGAACGGCTCGCTGCTGCACAGCGGGGACAACCAGACGGGGCACGGGGACGGGGACGACGAGACGGTCACCGTCGACTTCGCGAAGATCCCGCCGAACATCACCTCGCTCGTCTTCGTCGCCGCCGCGTACAAGAAGCGCAGCTCGTTCCAGAACGCGCGGAACATCTCGTTCAAGGTCTACGACGCGACCGGCGGCTCCACCCAGCAGGTCGCCGAGATCTGGCCGTCCATGCTCACCAGCGACAACGGCTGCGCGGTCGCCAAGGCGATGCGCGTCGGGCAGGTCTGGAAGCTCCAGGTCATCAACGAGACCGGCAAGATCAAGCAGGGCGACCAGCTGGCCCTGATGCGGTTCGCGGTCAGCAAGTAGCCCGGGCGGCGCGCTCACGCGCCGGGCACGGTGGCGCTGATCTGCCGGAGGAACGCGGCGTTGTCCGGCGTCCGCCGCAGGCGGTCGATCACGGCGGCCGGGGTGACCTGACCGCCGCGGGCCCGCAGCGCCCGGCGCAGTCCGCGCGCCGCGGCGGACTCGGCCGGGGTGAGCAGGAGTTCCTCGCGGCGCGTGCCGGAGGGGGTGATGTCGACCGCCGGGAAGACCCGGCGGTCGGCGAGCGCGCGGTCCAGGCGCAGCTCCATGTTGCCGGTGCCCTTCAGCTCCTCGAAGAAGAAGTCGTCCGCGCGGGATCCGGTGTCCACGAGCGCGGTGGCGAGGATCGTCAGCGACCCGCCCTCCTCGGTGAGCCGGGCGGCCCCGAACAGGCGCTTCGGCCCGGCGAGGGCGGCGGCGTCCACCCCGCCGCTCAGGGTGCGGCCGCCGGCCGACGCGGCGTTGTTGTGCGCGCGGCACAGCCGGGTCAGCGAGTCGAGCAGGACCACGACGTCCTGGCCCTGCTCGACCAGCCGCTTGGCCCGCTCCACGGCGAGTTCGGCCAGTGCGATGTGCTCCTTCGCCGGGCGGTCGAACGTCGAGGAGAGGACATCGCCGCGGACCGAGCGGCGCATGTCGGTGACCTCCTCGGGGCGTTCGTCGAGCAGGACGACCATCAGGTGGCACTCCGGATGGTTCGTCGCGACGGCCGCGGCGAGCTGCTGGAGCAGTACCGTCTTGCCGGTCCTCGGCGGGGCGACGATCAGGCCGCGCTGGCCCTTGCCGATGGGGGCGACGAGGTCGACGACCCTCGCGCCGAGCCCGCCGGCGGGGCTTTCCAGGCGGAGCCGCGTCCGAGGGTGCAGGGGGGTCAGTTCTCCGAAGGCCGGTCGCGGGGTGTGCGGGGCGCGGCCGTTCACCCGCTCGACCTGCCCCAGGGTGCGCGCCTTCCCGCAGGTGCCCTCGACCAGGTCGCCCTTGCGGAGGGCGTGGCGGCGGACGAGGGGAGCGGGGACGTGGATGTCGTCGGGGGACGGCCGGTAGCCGCGGACACGGAGCATGCCGCTGCCGTCCCGGCCGGTGAGGTCGAGGACGCCGGTGGCGGGGACGGGGTGCGGTGGCTCGGTTGCGGAGCGTGGGGTGTCGAGGATGGTGCTGGTCATGAGGGGTCCTTTCGCGGACATGGCGAGGATCGGCACCGGAGGCGTCACGGTGCGACGGGGGAGACCGCCGGAGGCGGTGCGGGGAAGGCGGACGCGGGCCGGAAGGGCGTCGGCGTCGGGGTGGAACGAGGGGGCATCTGCGCCGGAGCGGCGACTTAGATGGATGCGCTGGCACCGTAGCACGGCTGCACGGCCCGTGGGCAGCCCCGGCCTGGGCGGAGCCCGGTGTGCGCGGCGGAGTCGCGAGGTGCCCCTGCGGGGCGGGGTGCCGACGGTGGTGCGGGGTGCGGTGGCTTGCGCTGGGCACGGCCGGTGGTGCGGCGTGATGCGGCCCTGCCTGGAGCGGGTGGGTCGGTGTGGGCAGGCGGTGTCGCGCGGCGTGGACGCGGCACCGTTGCCCACGGTCGGGTGCGTACGTGCCGCGGATCGGGCCGTCGCGTCGTCAGCCGGTCGCGCCGAAGAGCTGGGTCCAGTAGGTGCCGGCGCGGCCGCCGCCGGAGAAGCCGGTGCCGATGTGGGTGAAGTCGGGGCGGAGGATGTTGGCGCGGTGGCCGGGGGAGTTCATCCAGCCGCGGACGACGTCCGCGGCCGTGCGCTGCCCGCAGGCGATGTTCTCGCCGATCCCGCGGTGCGTGGCGCCCGCCGCGACGGCGCGGTCCCTGGGCTCCAGGCCCTCGGGCGAGGTGTGCGAGTAGAAGTCGCGGGCGGCCATGTCCGTGCTGTACGCCTGCGCGGCCGTGGCGAGCCGCGGATCCGCGGCGAGCGGCCGCAGCCCCGCGGAGGCGCGCTCCGCGTTGGTGAGCGTGACGACCTCCGCCGTGGTGCGGGCGAGCCCGTCCGGCGTGAGCGGCCGCGCCCACAGCGCCGTCCAGTAGATCTCGCCGCTGCGGTCGTCCGTCGCGTGCCCCACGCCCGCGTCGGTGAGCGAGGGATCACGCAGCGGACGCCGGGCGCGCGCGTCGTCCAGGCAGTGGTCGACCAGGTCGCCGGGGGTGCGCGGCCCGGAGACCAGGTGCTCGGCGATGGTGAGGTAGGTGTAGCCGCCCGCGGTGACCCGCTGGTACACGGACATCCCGTCGGGGTCCTCGACGCTGAGCCGCCCCTGCCGCGCCATGTTCGCCGCGTGCGTCCGCGCGGCCGCCCCCAGCCGGGGGTCCTCCCGCAGCGGCGGGATCCCGGCCCGCGCCCGGTCGGCGTTGACGAGCCGGAGGAAGCCGCCGTCCTCCGCGACGAGCGTCGGCGCGTGCGGTGCGGGCTGCGGGCGGCCGCCGGCCGCCTCCTCGCCGTCCACGAGGTCCACCCCGAAGTCCCGCGCGACCCCCGCGAGCCCGTCGGCGTACCCCTGGCCGAGGGCGCGCACCTTCCAGCCGCCGCCGCGCCGGTAGACCTCCGCGAGCAGCAGCACCGTCTCGTCCGTCGGACGGGGCGGGGTGAAGCGCGCCAGGACCGTGCGGTCCGCGCCGGTCAGGGTGAGGGTCGGGACGGGCAGCGACCCGAGCGGGACGCCGTCCTCCTCCGGGCTGACGACCAGGGTGACGCGGGTCGCCCCGGAGCGCAGCTTCGCCGGGTCGACGACGACCGAGCCGGTGCCCGGGGTCAGCCGGGCCCCCGGCGCGACCGGCTGGTTGTAGAAGACGAAGTCGGCGTCGTCCGCGACCTTGCGGCCGTCGTCCGTGATCAGCACGGACAGGTCGAACGGGCCGACGACCGCGAGGGTCAGCACCCCTTCGGGCAGGGCCCGGTTGCCCCCGGCTGCGAGCTCGATCATCCGCACCACCCGTCCGCGCCCCCGGACCGATGCGGCCCTCGTACCACCCGTCACCTTCAGAACGCCGTTCGGCGGGGCAACGGTTCCCTCGGCGGCCATTGTGGTGCGCCGGGCCGCGGCCGGAAAGACGGGGGTCGCGGTTCAGCCCCTCGCCGCGTCCTCCAGCGCCCGGATGTCGAGCTTCTTCATGCCCAGCATGGCCCGCATGACCCGCCCGGAGGCCTCCGGGTCCGGCGAGCGGAGCAGCTCCTCCAGGACCCGCGGCACGATCTGCCAGGACAGCCCATACCGGTCCTGGACCCAGCCGCACGCGCTGTCCTGCCCGCCGCCGCCCGTGCCGAGCGCGTCCCAGAGCCGGTCGACCTCCTGCTGGGAGCCGCAGTCCACGGACAGCGAGATCGCCTCGGTGAAGTGGAAGACCGGCCCGCCGTTGAGCGCGGTGTACCGCTGGCCGGCCAGCTCGAACGCCACGATCATGACGGAGCCGGGCCGCCCCGGCCCCTCCTCGCCGTACCGCTGGACCTCCAGGACGCGGGAGTCGGGGAACAGCGAGACGTAGAACTCCGCGGCCTCCTCGGCCTGGTCGTCGAACCAGAGCGATGTAGTGATCTTCTGCATGGTCGCCTCCGGGGTCACGGGTCCGCGGGTGCGGGCCTCAGGGGATTGACCGTCCTGCCCGCCGGAACTCATCGCTGCGCGGGGACCCTTTCCATGGTGCTGCGGCTAGCGTGATCCGCATGTCGTACGAGCTGATCCCGGGCGCGCCCGGCTCCCCGGTGCTGCTGCACGTCCCGCACGGCGCGCGGGACATCCCCCGCGACGTCCGCGCGGAGCTGCTGCCCGACGACCGGGCGCTGGGCCGCGAACTCGACCACATCACCGACGCGCACACGCCGGAGATCGCCGGACGGGCGGCCGCCCGCGCCCCCGTCCGGCCCTGGCGGTTCGTGAACCGGCTCTCGCGCCTGGTGGTCGACCCCGAGCGCTTCCCCGACGAGCGCGAGGAGATGCTCGCGGCCGGCATGGGCGCGGTCTACACCCGCACCACCCACCGCGAGCCGCTGCGGCCCGAACCCTTCCCCGGCACGTCCGCGCTGGTCGGAACGTACTTCGAGCCGTACGCGGAGGCCGTGGCGCGGGCCGTCGACGAGCGGCTGGCGGCCTGCGGCCGGGCCGTGGTCCTCGACGTCCACTCCTACCCCACCCGGCCGCTGCCCTACGAGCTGCACGGGACGGGGGAGCGGCCGCCGGTCTGCCTGGGGACGGACGCCTTCCACACGCCCGACGCGCTGGTGCGCCAGGCGCGCGACGCCTTCGACGGGCTCGGCGGGACGGCGCTCGACACGCCGTTCGCCGGTACGTACGTACCGCTGCGGCACCACCGCCGCGACCCGCGGGTGCAGGCGCTGATGATCGAGATCCGGCGGGACGTCTACATGGCCGAACCCGGCGGCGACCCGACCGCCGGACTCGACGCCGTCGCCGCCGCCCTCGCCGGGCTGGTGGCCGCTCAGACGCCCTGACGGCCGTCGTCGGCCGACAGGTCGTACACCATCCGCAGGCCCCACTCCTCCCGGCCGTGCTCGGTGAACCCGATCCGCCGGTAGAACGCCTGTGCATCGGTGTTGGCACCGCCGACCCCCAACTGAACGCCGGGGACGCCCCGTTCGCGCAGCGCGGCGAACAGTGTCGCCAGCAGCCGGCGGCCCAGACCGGCGCCCTGGCCGCGCGGCAGGATGTCGATGTGCAGATGGGCGGGGTAGCGGTCGAGCGGGGCCCCGCCGCTCGGGTGCGGGCGGTGGAACGCCGACACCGTCCGCCAGTCGTCCGTGCCGTCCCCCGGATCCTTCGCCAGCTCCGCGGGGTAGCGCAGCCGCAGCCCCGGCCACCAGTGCTCCTCCAGCCACGCGTCGAAGGCGGCGGTGTCGGCGGTGGCGACGACGTAGCCGAGCAGACCCTGTTCGTCGGCGACGACGAAGGACAGCGCGGGGTCGGCCGCCGGGTACGGGCCGAGGTACAGATGGCCGAGCACGTCCGGGTCCCGGTACTTCGCGGTGGCGTCCCGCCCCACGTCGCCCGTCAGCAGGCAGATCCGGTACATGCCGGGCAGGTCGGACGGGTGGTACGGACGTATCGCTGCGCCGCCGGCGCCGAGGTCGGTCATGGCGGCAGGGTACGGGAGCACCCGGGGGCCCCGGCCAGGCATTCCCCGCCGGCCGATCCCGACGAGCAGGGCACGACGCGCCGGCCGCCGTCGGCCGACCGGCCCCGCGCGGCTTCGGCGACCTGCTCGAGGATCGCGTCGCCGACGTCGGAGTAAGGGCCGGCCCCGAGATCCGGACCCCGCCTTGCCGAATCTGCTGAACCCCGCACGTCAGCGGAGATAGCCTCGTCCGTATGGGGCACGAACTGCGCGAGCGCGAGCGGGAGATGCAGGCGGCACAGGCCGCGGTGGACCTGGTGTGCGGGCCCTCCGCGCGCGGCGGGCTGCTCATCTACAGCGGGGCCGCCGGGCTCGGCAAGACGACGCTGCTGAACGAGGTGCACGGCCTGGCCGCCCCGCGCGCCACCGTGCTGCGCGCCAGGGGCAGCGCGGTCGCGGCCGGGGCGCCCTTCGACGTGGTCCGCCAGCTGCTGCGGCCCGCGCTCACCGGGCGGCCGCCGGGGCGCACCCGCGAGCTGTTCGGGAGCTGGTACGGGATCGCCGGCCCCGCCCTGGGCCTGGCGGCGCCCCGCGGACCGCACGCCGACCCCCGCGGCGTCAACGACGGCATCGACCACGTCTTCACGCAACTGGCGCGCGGCGAAGGCCCGTTGGTCGTGCTGATCGACGACGCGCACGGGGCCGACACCGAGTCCCTGGACTGGCTCGCCGCGTTCGCCCCGCAGATCGAGCAGGCGAAGCTCCCGCTGCTCGTCGTCCTCGTCTACCGCCCCGAGGAGGCCGCCGACCCCGGGCAGGTGCTGCGCGGCCTCACGCTCTCCGCGTCCGCCCGGCCGGTGGGGCTGGTCCGCCTGAGCCCCGAGGCGGTCACCGAGATGGTGCGCTCCACCCTCGGGGAGGACGCCGACGACGCCTTCTGCACGGCGGTCTTCGACGTCACCAGCGGGAATCCCTACGAGACGGTCGAGCTCCTCGCCGAGGCCCGCGGGGTGGGCCTCCGGCCCCACGGCTCCTCCGCCGACCGCCTCGAAGCCCTCGGAGCCGCCGCCCACGGCAGCGGACTGATCCCGCGCATCACCCAACTGGGCCCGCACGCCATGCACTTCGCGCAGGCCGCCGCGATCCTCGACATCGACATGACCGAGGACCTGGTCGCCAAGCTGGCCACCCTCAACGCCACCGAGACCGCCTCCTGCGTGAAGCAGCTGCGGGAGGCGCGCATCCTCGGGTCCGGCCCCGACCTGGAGTTCTTCCACCCCCTGATCGCCACCGCCGTCTACCGGTCCATGTCCGACGCCGTGCGCACCGCCATGCACGGCACCGCCGCCACCCTGCTCGCCCAGGAGGGCCGCGGGGCCGCCGCCGTCGCCCGGCACCTCATCGTCGTCCACCCCGACGGCGACCCCGACCTCGTCCGCCAGCTCCGCGAGGCCGCCCGGCACCACCTCGCCGTCGGCGCCCCGGACGCCGCCCGCCGCTGCCTCAAGCGCGCCCTCACCGAACCGCCGCTGCCCGGCGACCGCGCGGGCGTGCTCTTCGAGCTCGGCTGCGCCACGCTGCTGACCTCGCCGGGATCCAGCGTCGCCAAGCTGAGCGAGGCGCTCTCCCTCGACGGGCTGCCCGACGGCCTCCGGATCGACGCCGCGCACCGCCTCGCGCAGGCGCTCGCCCACAACAACCAGCTGGAGGAGGCCGCGGAGGCCGCCGCCCGCGCCGCCGCCGAGGCCCCGCCGGGCACCGGGCGGACCCGGCTCGAAGCCGCCCACTTCCTCTACGAGATGTGCCAGTTCACCGAGACCGACGGCCCCGCCCGCGCCCGCCGCCTCGCGGAGCGCGCCGACGGCCTGCCCGGCGACGACAACGCCGAGCGCTCGCTGCTCGTCCTGCGCGCCTTCGACGCGATGCTCCGCGGCGAGAGCGCGGAACTCGTCGGCGACCTCTGCGATCGGGCCGTCGTGGACGGCCGGCTGGCCCCCGGCCTCGGCTGGACCGACACCGACTGGGGCATGGAGATCCCGCTCGTCCTCGGCGCCACCTACGCCTACATCGACCGGATCGACCGGGCCGAGGCCCTGTTCGACGACGCCCTGCGCACCTACGAGATCTCCGGCTGGAGCGGCTGGCACCTCGCCTTCGCCCACGCCTTCTACGGCATGGCCCAGCACCGCAAGGGCCGGCTGGCGGCGGCCGAGGAGTACCTGCGCGAGAGCCTGCGGCTCGCCGACCGGCTCGGCCGCGGCCTGCCCCTGCACTGGAACACCACCTGCCTGCTCGTCGACACCCTGCTCGCCCGGGGCAAGGTCGCCGAGGCCGAACAGCTCGCCGAGGACTACGAGTTCGGCCCGCCGTACCCCAGCGGCCTGATCCTCCCCGACGGGCCGAGCGTGAGAGGCCGCCTGATGCTGGCCAAGGGGCAGACGGCCGAGGCCGTGGAGCAGTTGGCGACGGCGGGCCGCTGGCTGGCCGAGCGCGGAAGGGACAACCCCATCTGGGGCCCGTGGATCCAGGACCTGGTCCCGGTGATCGCCGCCGACGAGCCCGAGCGCGCGGCGGAGCTGGTCGCGACGGTCCGGGAGCGCGCGGAGCGGTTCGGGACGCCGACGGCGCTCGCCGAGGCGCTGATGTGCGCGGCGGTGGTCGCGGGCCCCGAGGAGGCCGCCGACCTCCTCGACCAGGCCGTCGACCACCTGACCGGCTCACTCTGCCGCCACACGCTCGCCCGGGCCCTGGTCGCCCACGGCGAGGCCCTCCTCGCCACCGGCGAACGCGACCGCGCGCTGGACCGCCTGCGCCGCGGCGCGGACCTCGCGGCCGACTGCAGCGCGGACGCCCTCGCGGCACGCGCGCGCGGACGCGCGGCGGAAGCGGGCGGGACGGTGTAGGGGGTACGGGCCGCCGCGCGACGGCGCGGTCGTCACTGCGGCCGGGGAACGGCAGGCGGCTGTCGGTGCGTGCGGCGCTCGGTACGGGCGGCTTCCGCCGAACCTCAGGCGGCCGTCGCGGGGGCGATGGAGCGCGTCGAGACGCGGGTCGCCTCGGCCCACTCGGTCACCAGGCGCTCGTACTCCTTGCGCTGCTCGGGCGTGAGGACGCCGCCCGCACGGGTCCAGAGCGCGCGGATCTCACCGTTGACGACTTCGGCGGAGCGCACGGCGGTCAGGGGTGATGGAGTTGCGGGCATGGTGTGAAGTTTAGGCCTTCGGGCCGACCATGTGTTCCCCTCCATCGCGCGTTCGTCGCGATCAGTAGCCGGAGCGGTGCGGCCCGTAGTCGCCGCGGAACAGCCGTCGGACGCGCCGAGCCGCAGGTCGGTGGGGGAGCGGCGCCCTTCGGGGCGGCCGGGGGAGGAGTCGCCTAGGCGGCGTGAGGGGGCCGTGCGGGCGACCAAGGTCACACCGGCGAACGGCCGCCGCGGGGGCGGGAACCGGCCTCCGGGCCGATTTCCGCCCCCTGTCCTCGGGCGCGCGGGTGAGCGCGGCGGCGCGTCAGGCGATCGACGCCGACACGATCGCCGCCACTGCCAGATTGCACGACGCCGTCACCCACACGGCCGGGTGCGGCTCCGGCTCGACCAGGATCGCGCCGAGCTTGCCCGGGGTGAGCAGGTCCACGAGCCAGAACGCCACCGCCATCATGACCAGGCCCAGCAGCCCGAACACGACCGTGGACACCAGCCCCTTGCCGAACTCGTCGTACGTCGTCCAGATCGCCGTGAAGACGATCGCCCCGACGCCGAGCAGCGCCGAACTCACCAGCAGCGCCGCGTTCCGGTTGCGGTCGCGCCAGATCTGGTCGCCGAGCTTGCCCGGCGTCAGCGCGTCGACGAGGAATATGCCGAGGATCAGCAGTACGACGCCGATGGCGCCGTACGCGCTCGCGCGGCCAAGTCCGTTGACGATGTCGTCCATTGGGGGTCCGTCTCCGCTCGGTGAGGTGGTGGGTGCAGTTGATCAAGGGTCAAGGGTGCGCAAAATCTACCGCACGCCCCGCGCGGTGACGGCGGGACCTGCGCACCCGTCACGCCCGCCCGCCCGACTCGCGCGCCCCAGAGGCCGGGACCATGCTGGAACGGCGGTCGCACGACCCGGTTTCCACCACTTCGAGCAGGGGACCCGACACGCATGACCTCCACGAACAGCAGCGGACCCGCCCCCGGCGGGACCCGCATCGGCTACACGATGATGACCGAGCAGGCCGGCCCCAAGGACCTCGTCGCCCACGTCGTGCACGCGGAGGAGGCCGGGTACGACTTCTCCGTCACCTCCGACCACTACTTCCCCTGGCTCGCCGAGCAGGGGCACGCGCCCTACGCCTGGAGCGTCCTGGGCGCCGCCGCCCAGGCCACCTCCCGCATCCCGCTGATGACGTACGTGACCTGCCCGACAACGCGCTACCACCCCGCGGTGATCGCGCAGAAGGCCGCGACGATGCAGCTGCTGTCCGACGGCCGCTTCCGGCTCGGACTCGGCTCGGGCGAGAACCTCAACGAGCACGTGGTGGGCGGCGGTTGGCCCAACGCCGGGGTGCGCCTGGAGATGTTCGAGGAGGCGGTCGAGATCATCCGCGGCCTCTTCGGCGGCGGTTACCTCGACCACCACGGCACCCACTACGACGTGGAGTCGGCCAAGCTCTGGGACCTCCCCGACACCCTCCCGCCGATCGGCGTCGCGGTCTCGGGCCCGCGCTCCTGCGCGATCGCCGGCCGGCTCGCCGACCTCGTCATCGCGACCGAGCCCAAGGCCGAACTCCTCGACGCCTTCGACCGCGAGGGCGGCGCGGGCAAGCCGCGCGTCGGCCAGCTGCCGGTCTGCTTCGACCGGGACCGCGAGGCCGCCGTGCGCCGCGCCCACGAGCAGTTCCGCTGGTCGCAGGGCGGCTGGCCGGTCAACGCCAACCTGCCGAACCCGGCCGCGTTCGACGCCGCCACGCAGTCCGTGCGCCCCGAGGACATGGCCGAGGCCGTACCGTGCGGCGACGACCCCGAGGCCTTCGTCGAGGCCGTGCGCCCGTACGTCGAGGCCGGGTTCACCGAGGTCGCGCTCGTGCAGATCGGCGGGGACACCCAGCACGCGTTCCTCGACTGGTCGGAGAAGACCCTGCTGCCCGCGCTGCGGGGCGCGTTCGGCTGAGCGGCCGCACGACGGGCCGCCGCCCTCGCGGAGCGCGGCGGCCCTTCAGCGCGCCCGGACCGCGTCCGGGGACCCGTGCCCCAGGTCCTCGGCGATGACCCGCTTGGAGATCGCGTCGACCGCCGCCCGCAGCTCGGCGTCCGCGGGCCGGCCGCTGTCCCGCTCCAGCTGGTCGCCGAGCCACGTCGCCCACGACGCGCTGACGGCGTCCGCCTCGCGCCGCCCGGCCGCGGTGTGGGAGAAGTACGTGCCCTCGCGGCTGAGGTAGCCCTCCTCGGTCATCCGGTCGAAGACCGGGACGAGCACCTCCGGCGGCACGTGCCGCTTGGTCGCGATCAGCCCGAGGCTCGCGTAGCCGACGCTCCGGGTGAAGAACTCCACCTGCATCACCGCCCACGCCCCGGCCATGTCCAGCCGGGTGTCGGACCGGTCCACGATCCGGCGCGCCTGGTCCGGGCCGACGTTCCGCAGGATCTTGCCCACCGCCAGCTCCAGGAGCTTGGCGGAGTCCCCGGTGGTCGGCGACGAGAAGCCGTCGCCCAGGTCCGAGGAGCCCGCCCGCACGGTGTCCCGGAGCCTGACCTCCTTGAGGAACAGCGCGATCACGAAGCCGAGCAGGGCGACCGGCACCGTCCACAGGAACACCGTGTGCAGGGTGTCGGCGTAGGCCTGGATGATCGGCTCCGACTGCGCCGGCGGCAGCCCGTGCAGCCCCGTGGGGCTCTGGGCCGCCCGCGAGACCGCCTCCGGGTCCGCGCCCGGCGATGCCGCGACGGCCTCACCGATCCCCTCGGACAGGTTCGGGCCGAGGGAGTTGGCGTAGATGGTCCCGAACACCGCCGTGCCGAACGAGCTGCCGAGGGTCCGGAAGAACGTCACCCCCGACGTCGCCGTCCCGAGGTCCGCGTACGGGACGGTGTTCTGCACCGCGATCGTCAGGACCTGCATGCCGAGGCCGATCCCGGTGCCGAGCACCAGCATGTAGAGCGACTCCAGCCACAGCCCGCTCTCCGGCCCCATCAGCGACAGCAGGAACAGGCCGAGCGCCATCACCAGCGTGCCGAGGATCGGGAAGATCCGGTACCGGCCGGTGCGGCTGACCACCGTGCCGCTGAAGACCGACGCGCCGAGCAGCCCGACGACCATCGGCAGCGTCCGCACCCCCGAGACCGTCGCCGAGTCGCCGTCGACGTACTGCAGGTACGACGGCAGGTACGTCATCGCGCCGAGCATCGCGAAGCCGACGATGAAGCTCAGGACCGAGCACACGGTGAAGACGGGGTTGCCGAACAGCCGCATCGGCAGCATCGGTTCGGCCGCGCGCCGCTCGACGAGGCAGAACAGCACCAGGGCGACCACGCCCGCCGCGAACAGGCCGATGATGACGCCGGAGGTCCACGCGTACTCGTTGCCGCCCCAGCTGGTCGCCAGGATCAGCGCGCTCGCGCCCGCCGCGATCAGGGTGATGCCGAGGTAGTCGACGACCGGCCGCAGCGCGGACCTCACCACCGGGATGTTCCGGGCCGCCGCGATCACGACGACGATCGCGATGGGCACGTTCACGTAGAACGCCCAGCGCCAGCTGAGGTGGTCGGTGAACAGGCCGCCGAGCAGCGGGCCGATCACCGTCGCCATCCCGAAGACCGCGCCGATCGCGCCCTGGTACTTGCCGCGCTCGCGCAGCGGGATGACGTCGGCGATCAGCGCCATCGAGGTGACCATCAGCCCGCCGGCCCCGATGCCCTGCACGGCGCGCCAGGCGATCAGCAGCGTCATGTTCGTCGCCAGGCCGCACAGGAACGAGCCGGTGATGAAGACGATCGCCGAGACCTGGAAGACGACCTTCCGCCCGAAGAGGTCGCCGAACTTGCCCACCAGGGCGGTCGCGACGGTCTCGGCGAGGAGGTAGGCGGTCACCACCCACGACATGTGCGCGGCGCCGCCGAGGTCCGAGACGATCGTCGGCAGCGCGGTCCCGACGATCGTCTGGTCGAGCGCCGCGAGCAGCATCCCGAGCATGATCGTGCCGAAGACGATGTTGCGCGTCCGCCGGTCGAGCACGGGCGGCGCGGACGGGGCCGCGGAGGCGGAGGACGTGGCGGTGGTCATACCGGCCACGCTCACACCGGTACGGCGTACCCGCACGCGGGTACGGTCCGGATCGGTGAGGTGACCGGCGCGCGTCTACGGGCCCGGACGGCGGGGACCGGGCGCCGGGGGCCGGTGGCGGCGCGAGGCGGGTACGCCGGTAGCGAGCGGGTGGCCGTCAGGGCGCTCCGGGGCTCCGCCGCAGCAGGTAGGTGTCCATGATCCAGCCCTTGCGTGCGCGCGCCTCCGCGCGGACCGCGACGATCCGCTCGGCGACCTCGTCGAGCGGGCCGGAGACCAGGACCTCGTCCGCGGAGCCGACGTACGCGCCCCAGTAGATGTGCAGCCCCTGGCCGACCAGCGTGGTGAACGTCTGGTGCGCGTCCAGCATCACCACCACGTCGTCCGCGCCCTCGGGGAAGCCCTCCGCGAGGCGGCGGCCCGTGGTGATCTGCACCGGCCGCCCGACCCGGTTGAGGCCGGTGCGGTGGCGGGCCACCAGGGCCGAGACGCTGCTGACGCCGGGGATCACCTCGTGGTCGAACGCCACCCGGCCGCGGTCGAGGATCTCCTCGAGGATGCCGAGCGTCGAGTCGTAGAGCGAAGGGTCGCCCCAGACCAGGAGGGCGCCCTCGCCGTCCTCGCCCAGCTCGTCGGTGATCATCCGCTCGTAGAGGTCGGCGCGCGCCGTGCGCCAGCCGTCCACGGCCGCGGTGTACGCGGCGACCGTGTCCGGGCGGGCCCGGGCCGGGTCGCGCACCTCGACCAGCCGGTAGGACCCGGGGGGCAGGTGCTCGTCGAGCATGCCGTGCCGCAGGGCGGCCAGGTCGGACTTCTCCTCGCCCTTGCCGACCAGGAAGAAGACCTCCGTGCGCCGCATGGCCTTGACGGCCTGGAGCGTCAGGTGGTCGGGGTCGCCGGCGCCGATGCCTATCACGCGGATCTTTCTCACGGGGGCGAGTCTGCCCCATCGCCTGCGGCGGGCGACCGGGGGCCCTGGGTCGGGTGCGGCGGCGTCGTGCGGCCGTCGGCGGTCGGGGCCGGGGCCCCTGCGACGCCGTGTGCCGACCCCGGGGCAGGGCGTCGCGGGACGTCGTCCCGCTACGTCCGCGGCCCCGGGCGCGGCGCGACGCGTCCTTCGGGTCCGACCGCCGACGGGGCCGGGCGTCCCGCGGGGTCGGCGGCCCGCACGGCCGGCCGGTGTGCCGCGTCCGGTCGCGACCGGCTATGCGGGCGGGCCGGGACTCCGCAGCATGGGGGGCGGCGCGGTCAGGCCGTCCTCGGCGGCACGCGCCGCCTCCTCCGCCCAGCGGAGCAGGCCTGCGACATCCATCCCGTACGGCCCGTCCGCCGCCCGGGGGGCGAGCGCCGCCGCGCCGCGCCGCAGCAGCCGTGCGCCGCCGGTGCGGTTGCCGCGGGCCGCGTGGGTGAGGCCCACGGCGAGCTGGGCGAGGCCCCGCCACAGCTCGCGGTCCTCCGCGCGGCCCGACTTCCAGGCGTCCTCGAACACCTCGTGGGCGTGGAACGGCCGTCCCGCGTCGAGCAGGGCCTGCGCCTCGGCGACGCTCTCCGCCGGCGCCCGCACCACCCCCTCGGGCTGCCGCTCGACGCCCTCGACCCCGTACGGCAGCGGCCGCCCGAGGCCGTCCCTCGGCCGCGCGTTGCGCGCCCGCCCCCGCTCGTCCCGATCCCGCCGTCCGTCCGTGCCCATGCCTCCAGTGTGGCGCGCCGGGCCCTGCGCCGGGCACGGCCCCCGGTGCGGTAGAGTTCCACCTGCGTGAACACACCCGGGCCGAGGCCCGGCGGGACCGCATCGGGACGTGGCGCAGCTTGGTAGCGCACTTGACTGGGGGTCAAGGGGTCGCAGGTTCAAATCCTGTCGTCCCGACTGTACGAAAGTCGCAGCTCAGGGCCGGTATCGGAGAAATCCGACACCGGCCCTGAGACGTTTCATACGTGCGTGCGTGCGCACGGCAACGGCGGGGCGCTTCGGCGTCGCGCCCCGCCGTCGTGTCACCGGCCCGGGGGCCGGTCCCCGTCGTCGCCGCCTCCCGCGGTGACGACGGAGTCAGGGGGCTCGTCAGCCGGCGGGCAGGACCCATTTCTGGTTGGTGCCGCCGACACAGGTCCACAGGTGGAGCTTGGTGCCGTCGGCGGAGGAGACCCCGGCGGCGTCGAGGCACTTGCCGGACTGCGGGTTGCGCAGGGTGCCGTCGGCGTTCGGGGCCCACTTCTGGGCGCCGGTGCCGTTGCACGTCCACAGCTGGATCTTCGTGCCGTCGGCCGAGCCGCCGCCGCTGACGTCCAGGCACTTGCCGAGGGCGCGCACGGTCTGGTCGGTGCCGATCGTCCACTTCTGGGCGCCGGTGCCGTTGCAGGTCCAGAGCTGGATCTGGGTGCCGTCGGCGGTGCCGCTCTGCTGGACGTCGACGCACTTGCCGCCGATGCCGGTGATCTGGCCGACCCGCGGGCCGGGCTGGGTGCCGAGCTCCTTGATGCGGATGTTGCGGAAGGACACGTCGTCACCGGTGCCGTGGTTCTGCAGCCCGATGTGGCCCTGCTGCAGGCTGCGGGCGGGCACGGTGTTGGTGAAGTCGTTGATCTTGCGGCCGTTGAGGAAGAGCTGCAGCCGCTCGCCCTCGACCCGCAGCTCGTAGGTGTTCCACTCGCCGGGCGGGTTCAGGGCCGCGTCGCGGGCGGCGATGTCCGCGGACTTGAAGCCGTAGACGGCCCCGGTGGTGCGGTCCGCGGCGTCGGTGGAGTCGATCTGGATCTCGTAGCCGTTGTTGACGGCCGACCACGGGTCGTCGGAGGCGGGGAAGCCGATGAAGATCCCGGAGTTGTCGTCACCGGCCTGCCGCCAGTCCAGCTTCAGGGAGTACGAGGTGTACTCCTTCGCCTGGTACCAGAGCATGCCGAGGCCGCCCACCGAGGTCAGGGTGTTGTCGGCGTTGGTGAACGAGCCGGGGCCCGCCTGCTTCCAGCCGGTGGTGGAGCCGTTGTAGATCGTGGTGTAGCCGGTCTCCGGGCGGCAGTCGGCGTCCGTCACCTCCGCCGCCCAGCGGATCCCGCCGAGCAGGTGGCGGCGGAAGGCGGCATCCGCGTAGGAGTCCTCGGTGTGGCCGCCGCCGGTGTAGAAGGCGCGGCCGCCGGAGTAGTCCTTGCACCAGGCGATCGGGTGGTCAGCGCCCATGGTGCCCCCGCTGTACGTCGACTCGTCGAGCGAGGCGAGGATCTTGGCGGAGGAGCGCGGGTTGGTGCGGTAGTCGTACCACTCGTCGGTGCGCTGCCAGTTCGGGCCCAGGTGCGCGGTGGCGTCGTGGGCGCGGTCCTCGACCTTGACGGTGGCCGGCTGGATCGCCGGGTGGGACTTGAACAGCGCGCCGGCCAGGCCGTTGTACCAGGCCCAGTCGTACTCGGTGTCGGCCGCCGCGTGGATGCCGACGTAGCCGCCGCCGGCGCCCATGTAGCCCTCGAAGGCGGTCTGCTGGGCGGCGTTGAGGACGTCGCCGGTGGTGGAGAGGAAGACGACGGCCTCGTACTGGGCGAGGTTGCCGGCGGTGAAGGCGGCGGCGTCCTCGGTCGCGGTGACGGTGAAGTTGTTCGCCGTGCCCAGGGCGCGGAGCGCGGCGACGCCCTCGTCGATGGAGGAGTGGCGGAAGCCGGCCGTCTTGGAGAAGACCAGCACGTCGTAGGCGGGGTCGGCCGCGGCCGCCGCCGGGCGGGCGGGGGCCTGGGCGCGGGGTTCGGCGGCGGTGGAGACCGCGGCGGGCAGGGAGGCGGCGGCCAGCAGGCCGGTGGCGGCCCAGCAGGCGAGGCGCCCGAGTCGTCGGCTCATGGCAGGATCCACTTCTGGTTGGCGCCGGAGGAGCAGGTCCACAGGTGGAGCTTGGTGCCGTCGGCGGTGGCTCCGCCGGCCGCGTCCAGACACTTGCCCGTCGCGGGGTTGCGCAGGGTTCCGTCGGCCTGGGGGGCCCAGTTCTGAGCCCCGGTGCCGTTGCAGGTCCACAGCTGGATCTTGGTGCCGTCGGCCGAGGCGCCCCCGCTGATGTCGAGGCACTTGCCGAGGGCGCGCACGGTCTGGCCGGTGCCCACCGTCCACTGCTGGGCCGTGCTCTGGTTGCAGGTGTAGAGCTGGATCTGGGTGCCGTCGGCGGTCCCGCCGCCCTGGACGTCGACGCACTTGCCGCCGACGCCGGTGATCGGCCCGGTGCGGGGGCCGGTCGTGGTGCCGGTGGTGAAGGTGTAGTCGTCGATGTCGAACAGCGAGCCGGTGCCGCCCTTGGCGACCAGGTAGAGCGTGGTGGTGCCGGCCGGCTGGTTGGTCAGGTTGGCCGAGACGTTCTGGAAGGTCTCCCAGCCGCCGGTGGACGGGACGGTCGCCGAGCCCAGCAGGGTGCCGGTCGGGGAGCCGGCCCGCACCTCCAGCGTGCCGCCGCTCGTGTTGGAGGCGACCCGTGCGGTGATCTTCGTGGCGTTGGCGAGGACGTACGGCGTGAACGAGATCCAGTCGCCGTTGTCGATGTAGCCGACGGCCTTGCCGCCGTTGGCCGCCGTCTTGTCGACGACCTGGATGCCGGCGGAGCCGCCGAAGTGCTCGGCCTGGCGCTTGCTGCCCTGGCTGACGTTCTGGTCGTGGGTGGTCAGCGGGGCCTGCCCGTTCGCGCCCTTGTCGGTGTACTCCGCGTCCCAGACGCCGAAGATGTTGGCGTTGGGGTCGTGCTCGCCGTCGGCGATGGTCTGCACGGTTCCGGAGCAGCCGGTCGCGGAGGTCTGCGGGTGGCCGTGGCTGTCGTGGCCGATGACGAAGGTGACCTTGACCTTGGAGCAGTCGATCGTGCCGTCCTCGGGGTCGGTGACCTTCACCCGGAACGGGACGGCCGCGCCCGGGTCGATGATCGAGCCGTCGACGGGCAGTTCGAGCGTCACGGTCGGGGCGGTGTTGCCGACGGTGACGATCACGGAGGCGGTCGCGGTGTTGCCGGTGCCGTCGGAGACGGTCAGCTCGGCGGTGTAGCGGCCGTTGGCGGTGTAGGTGTGCGAGGGGTTCGCGGCGGTGGAGGTGCCGCCGTCGCCGAACTTCCAGGCGTAGGTGAGCGGGTCGCCGTCGGGGTCGGAGCTGCCGGCGGAGGAGAAGGAGACCGCGAGCGGTGCGGTGCCCGAGGTGCGGTTCGCCGCGGCCTTCGCGAGCGGGGCGCGCCCGCCGCCGGAGACGTACTCGATGCGGTAGACGGCGCTGTTGGCGTCGCCGTTGAAGTAGCCGGTGCCGTAGTCGAGGACGTAGAGCGCGCCGTCGGGGCCGAAGGCGGAGTCCATGACCTGGGTGCCCGTCCAGGGGAACGCGTTGATCGACTGGACTGTGCCGTCGGTGCCCTGCACGATCCGCTTGATCCACCGGCGGCCGAACTCGCCGGCGAAGTAGTTGCCGTCGTAGGACTGCGGGAACTTCACGGTCGACGTCGAGGACGCGTTGTACCGGTAGACCGGGCCGCCCATCGGGGACTCCGAGCCGCTGCCGAACTCCGGTACGGAGCCGCCGTCGTAGGGGATCCAGGCGGGCTGGGCGGCGGGCAGGTCGGTGAGGCCGGTGTTGTTGGGCGAGGTGTTCTTCGGTGCGGCGCAGGAGAACGCCGCACCGGACGTCGAGGTCGCGAAGTTGTAGTCCACGTAAGCGAGGTTCTTGCCCACGCAGTAGGGCCAGCCGTAGTTGCCGGCCTTGGTGATCCGGTTGAACTCCACCTGCCCGGACGGGCCGCGGGTGGCGCTCGCGGTGCCCGCGTCGGGGCCGTAGTCGCCGAGGTAGACGATGCCGGTGGGCTTGTCGACGGACATCCGGAACGGGTTGCGGAAGCCCATCGCGTAGATCTCGGGCCGGGTCTTCGCCGTGCCGGGCGCGAACAGGTTGCCCGACGGGATCGAGTACGTGGCGTCGGCGTTGACCTTGATGCGCAGGACCTTGCCGCGCAGGTCGTTGGTGTTGCCCGACGAACGCTGCGCGTCGTAGGCGGGGTTGCGGTTCGCGCGCTCGTCGATGGGCGTGTAGCCGTCGGAGGCGAACGGGTTGGAGTCGTCGCCGGTGCTCAGGTAGAGGTTCCCGGCCGCGTCGAAGTCGATGTCGCCGCCGACGTGGCAGCACAGGCCGCGGCTGGCGGGGACGTCGAGGACCTTCTTCTCGGAGGCCAGGTCGAGGGTGTTGTCCGTCTTCAGGACGAACCGGGAGAGCCGGTTGACGCCGTTGAAGGGGGCGAAGTCGGCGGCCGTGCCGGTCGCGGGGGCGTCACCGGCCGGAGTGGTCAACTTCGGTGCGTAGTAAAGGTATACGAAGCGGTTGGTGGTGAAGCCGGGGTCGACGCCGATGCCCTGGAGGCCCTCCTCGTCGTGCGAGTAGACGTCGAGCTTGCCCGCCACGGCTGTGGTGCCGGCGGCGTCCGTGCGGCGCAGCGTGCCGTCGCGCGCGGTGTGCAGGACGGACCGGTCCGGCAGCACGGCCAGCGTCATGGGCTCACCGGTCTCGGCCACCCCTTTGGCGAGGGTGACCTGCTGGAACTCGTCCGCGGCGGCCACCGGGGCGGGCGCCGCCGGCGGCGCCGCCTCGGCCACGTCGATCAGCGAGTACTGAGCGGTGAGGCCGCCCGCGGCGGCCAGGACGGCGCAGGCGAGCGCCGCCAGAGGTCTGGTGATTCTCCTGAGCACGCGCATCCTCCGTGTGGAGACGGGGTGGGGGTGGTGCACAGGCGCGCGCCGCCGCGCCGGGGGGAGGCCGGGTGCCCCGAGGAGGAGGGGGAGGTGGGACGCCCGACCCTTGTTGTCCGGTACAGGTCAGGAAGGTAATGGCTTTTTCACCCGCCAGAAACCCTTTTGACGCGTCGGCTCTCAACTTTCTCCAGCGGCCGGACAAAGCGGCCGCCCGCGGCACCCCGCCGCCTCCCGCGGTCGCGGGAGGGCTCCGGTGATCCGCCAACTCCCGCAAGCGGAGGGGGATATGGAAGCTCGGCGAACTTTCCACACAGCGGTGACAAAGTATGGACGCCCTCGGGAGAAGTCCCTACTGTGTCCGTCCGGGACGGTACGCACGCCGTGTGTCACCGTCCGCGACTCTCCGTGTCCGGGACGACGGCGCGCTCCGGCGGCGGTGGATCTTCCACTTCGTTCGACGGTGCTCCCTGCCTCCGGGGAGCCGACAGGAGGTCCTCGTGTACAGACGGATGTCCCTTCAACGCCGCGGCAGACGCCTGGCCGGCGCCTTCGCCGCGACCCTGCTGGCCGTCGGGCTGGCCGGCCCGGACGCCGCCGCCGCGCCGCGGTCCGCGCCCGGGGCCGCCGCCCTCCCGCCGCAGACGCCCGGTGTTACGCTCCGCGTCTTCGACGTCCAGGTCCCGCTCGACGAGATCTGCGACCTCAAGCCCGGGCAGACGCCGAACGTAGACAAGCTGATGCCGGTCATCGACTACTCGACGGACGCGGCCTTCGGCTTCTCCGAGAACTTCGTCTCGCAGACCATCGCGAACCTGAACGTCACCACGGCCGGCAGCCACACCTTCCGGCTCACCAGCGACGACGGCTCCCGGCTGCTCGTCGACGACAAGGTCGTCATCGACCACGACGGGCTGCACGGCGCCGAGCCCAAGGACGGCACCGTCACCCTGACCGCGGGCTACCACTCCGTGCGCATCGACCACTTCGAGCGCGGCGGCGGCCAGCAGGTCACCCTCGCCTGGAAGCCGCCGGCCGCGTCCGCCTTCGTCACCGTCCCCAACTCCGTGCTCAGCACGGACGCCGACGTCGTGCGCGTCACCTCGCCCGGCCGCAAGGAGTGCGAGGGCGTCGCCGACACCCCGGGCGACGGGCTGCCGCTGACCGGCGTGCACCCGAACTACACCCTCACCAACCTCCGCCCGCCCGGCTTCCAGCCGCAGGTCTCCGCGATGGACTGGCTGCCCGACGGCCGGCTCGCCATCACCACCTGGGGCGGCACGGACAACTCGACCGGCGAGGTGTACCTGCTGAGCAACGTCACCGGCGCCACCTCGCCGGACAAGGTCACGTACAAGAAGATCGCCTCCGGTCTCAAGGAGCCGATGGGCATCAAGTACGTCGACGGCAAGCTGTACGTGTCGCAGAAGCACGAGCTGACCGAGCTGAACGACACCAACGGCGACGAGGTCACCGACACCTACCGCAAGGTCGCCACCTGGCCGTTCGGCAACAACTTCCACGAGTTCGCCTTCGGCCTGCTCTACAAGGAGGGCTTCTTCTACCTGAACCTCTCCGTCTCGATCAACTACGGCGGGGCGACCACCGACCCGCAGCCCGCGCCGAACCGCGGCACCACCATCAAGATCAACAAGGCGACGGGCGCGATCAGTTACGTCGCCGGCGGGCTGCGCACGCCCAACGGCATCGGCTGGGGCCCCGACGGCGACATCTTCGTCACCGACAACCAGGGCGGCTGGCTGCCCTCCTCCAAACTGCTCCACGTCAAGCAGGGGCGGTTCTTCAACCACTACATGAACCCCAAGGGCCCCTTCGACGGCAACCCGGTCACCAAGCCCGTCCTGTGGCTCCCGCAGAACGAGATCGCCAACTCGCCCAGCACACCCCTGCAGTTGACGACCGGCCCGTTCGCCGGGCAGATGCTGTTCGGTGACGTGACCTACGGCGGCGTCCAGCGGGCGTACCTGGAGAAGGTCGGCGGCGAGTACCAGGGCGCGGTCTTCCGGCTCACCCAGGGCCTGGAGATGGGCGTGCTGCGCATCAGCGTCGGCCCCGACGGCGCGCTCTACGCCGGCGGACTCGGCGCGGGCGGCAACTGGGGGCAGGCCGGCAAGCTGCAGTACGGCCTGCAGAAGCTGACCCCGAACGGCACCAACGCCTTCGACATCAAGGCCATGCGCGCCACCGCCACCGGTTTCGCCTTCGAGTACACCCAGCCGGTCTCGACCGAGACGGCGACCGGCCTGGCGGCGCGCTACAAGATCAAGCAGTGGCGGTACGCGCCGACCGCCGCCTACGGCGGGCCCAAGCTGAACGAGGAGACGCTCACCGCCACGGGTGCCACCCTCTCCGCCGACCGCAAGACCGTCACCCTCACCGTCCCGGGTCTCAAGTCCGACCGGGTGGTCCACGTCCGCTCGGCCCGCCCGTTCAGCGACACCTCCGGCAAGCAGCTGTGGTCCACCGAGGCCTGGTACACCCTGAACCAGATCCCCGGCCAGACCACCCGGGCGGGGGAGATCAAGGGCGTCAACGGCAAGTGCCTCGACGTGGACAACAGCGGCACCGCCGACGGCACCAAGATCCAGATCTGGACCTGCAACGGCACCGCCGCGCAGTACTGGTCCCTCCCCGGCGACGACACCGTCCGCGTTCTGGGCAAGTGCCTGGACGTCTCGGGCGGTGGGACCGCGGACGGCACCAAGGTGCAGCTGTGGAACTGCAACGGGACCGGGTCCCAGAAGTGGCAGGCCCAGGCCGACGGCACCGTGCGCAACCCGCAGTCGGGGAAGTGCCTGGACGCCTCGGGAGGGGTCTGGAACGACGGGACCGCGGTCCATCTGTGGACCTGCGTCGCGGGGGCCGCGAACCAGAAGTGGGTGCTGCCCTGAGATGAGGTGATCCGCGCGTGCAGCGGGGCGGGGGCCGGGCGTACGCGTCCGGCCCCCGCTCGGGGCGTACGTGCGGCCCCCGCTCGGGGCGTTCTCAGGGCCGGCGGTCGCTCCCGGGCCGGCGGCCGCTGCCTGGCCGAGGGTCGTCGCCGGGCCGGCCGTCGTGCTCCGGCCGGCGGTCGTGCTCAGGCCGGCGGTCGGCCGGACAGGGCGTCGAGGGGGCCGGGCCCCCGGCCGGGGCCCACAGCGCCGCCGCCGACAGGAGGGTCACGGTCGCCGCGCCCAGCAGAACCGGGACGCTCCCGAGCCAGGCGGCCGCCGCGCCGCCCGCCAGCGCCCCCACCGGCACCGTGGTGAGCAGGGTCGCCTGCACGGATCCGGCCACCCGGCCCTGCATCCCCGCCGGGGTGACCGACTGCTGGACGGTGGTCACCGCGATCATCCACACCGTGCCGAACAGGCCGTACCCGACCTGGTAGGCGAGCAGCACGGCGAAGGGCAGGCCGAGCGCGGCCGCCGGGAGCAGGAAGACGGCGGCCCCGGCCACCACCCCGCAGATCCGGACGGCCCGCCACAGCCCGGCGGCGCGGGTGAGGCGCCCGGCAAGGAGCGCGGCGAGCAGGGTGGCGGCGCTGAGGACGGCGTAGGTGACGCCCAGCTGCCACGGGTCGAGCCCGAGGTCGTCGCTCGCGTAGAAGACGTACAGCGCCGCGGCGGCGCCGCTGCCGAGGTTGAGGCCGGCTCCGGCGAGGACCAGCAGGCGCAGTCGGGGCTCGGAGCGGATCACCCCGAGCCCGGCGGTGAGCAGCCCGCCCGTCTCCCGGGCCGAACTCGCGGACCGCGCACGGGTGTTGAGCGCCGCGGGCAGGCCCAGGACGAACAGTGCCTCGACGGCGTAGGCGGCGCTTCCCGCCAGCAGCGCCGCGTCGGTGCCGAGCAGGCCGACGACCACCCCGCCGAGCGCGGGTCCGCCGACCAGGCCGCTGGTCCGCGCGGCCGTCAGCGCGGAGTTCGCGCCGAGCAGCCGCTCGGGGGCGACGACACGGGGGAGCGCCGCCTGCAGAGCGACGGACAGGGTGAAGGTCAGGGTGCCGGAGACGACGGCGACCGCGTACAGGTGCGGGCGCGAGACGCCGCCCAGGGCCCCGGCGAGGGGCACGGAGCCGACGACGACCGCCTGCAGCGCCGTCAGCCGCCCGAGCAGCCGGCGCAGGGGCACCCGGTCGACCAGGGCCCCGGCGAGCGGGCTCAGCACGGCCCCCGGCAGGTACGTCAGCGCGAGGAGCGCGGCCGCGCCGAAGGGGCCCGCGTCCAGGCCGGTCACCGCGAGCAGCGCGAGCGCGAGGGTCGTGATCTGCCGCCCGACCGAACCGGCCGCCTGCTCGCCGCACAGCAGCAGGAAGGGGCGGTGGCGGTGCAGGGGGAGCGGGACGGCGGGGTCTCCTGCCGCGGCCAACCCTCAGATCCTCGTGCAGGGCACGGGCCAGCGCCGCATCCGGGGTGGCAGCGCCACCGTCCACCCGTCCACGACCAGCGCGAGGCGCTCGGCGGCGAGCAGCGCGACGGCCTCCTGGTGCACCTCGGTCAGGGCGTCCAGCGGGGTGGGGGTCTGCACGATGTCGAAGGCCGCGAGCAGGTCCGGGTGGTCCAGGGTGAAGCGCGCGGAGGCGGGGCGCGTCCTGCGGTCCATCACGGTGACGAAGCCCGGGCCGCGGCGGTGGTACAGCATGCCGTGGGGGAACTGGGCGTGGGAGGCACGCCACCGGGCGACCTCCGCCGCCTCGTCCGGCCGTTCCTCAGGGGGCTGGAGGTGGTGCAGCAGCCCCAGATCGAGGAGGGCGGGGCCCGGGGGTGTGCCGGGGTCCGGGGGTGTGCCGGCGTCTCGGGGTGTGACGGGGGCCGTCCGCCAGGACGGGCGGAGGCCCTGGGTCTGGCAGTCGCGCAGGAACCGCACCTCCAGGGCCGTTGCGGGCCCCGTCCCGTCGAGGCGGAGGGGCTGCTCGACATGGACGCGGCGGCCGGTGATCCGGTGGGGGATCCCCGTGTCCAGGGTCATCCGGCCACCGCCCGGTCGGCCGCCCCCGGCGGGAGGGCCGTCTCGGCCTCCTCGTCGATGCGGATCGGGACCTCCCACGTCGGTAGGGCGACGTACGTCCGGCCGTCACGGAAGAGCAGGCCGAGCGAGTGGGCCTCGCGCACCCATGCGCCGACCTCGTCCGCGGTGACCTCGTGTCCGGCGGCGGTGAGCCGGCGGTGCAGGGCGGGTTCGGTGCGGCCGTCCTCCAGCCCTACGAGCGCCGCGGCCCGCCAGCCGGTGAGGTGGTGGGTGCGGCGGGGCCAGCCCTGCCGGCGGTCGTCGACGACCAGCGTCGCCTCCTCGCCGCTCCGGGGCTGCCCGGCCTCCCCGGGCTCCCGCATCTCCCCGGGCTCCCGCGGCGACCACTCCATCACCAGGCTGGACGCGGCGTGCCCCGCCCGCCAGGCCGCGATCGCCCGCTGCAGCCGTCCGGCGACCACGTCGTCGACGCCCGCGTCCTCGGTCGCGAACAGGTAGACCAGGTCAGTCAGTTCGGACTCCGGCAGCTCGTACACGTGGCCGTACATGTCCGCGGGCCGCCGCTTGCCGAAGCCGAGCGCCGGATCGGTGAAGTTCGGGCTGAAGCGCTCCAGTTGGATGCGGTGCGCGCCGCCGGGCGGCTGGAGGTGGACCAGGGCCGGGAGTTGCTCGACCACCGGCGCGTAGTCCTCGGCCAGTTCGCCGGGGAACCCGAACAGGTAGTTCCAGGTGCAGGTCACCGACGCGTTCTCGAACTCCCGCAGCGTGCGGACGTTGCGCGCGCCGCTGACGCCCTTGTCCATCAGGTCCAGGACCCGCTTGCTGAGGCTCTCGATGCCCGGCTGCACGAGCACCGCGCCGGCCCGGCTCAGCATGCGGATCTGCTCCCGGTTCAGGTTCGACTTCACCTCGTAGTGCATCCGCAGGTCCCACCCGCTGTCGGCGGCCAGCGGAAGGAAGTCCTTGAAGTAGGCCATGTCGATGATGTTGTCGACGGTCACCACGTCGAGGATCCGGTGGCGGCGCACCAGGTGGTCGATCTCGCTCCACAGCTGCCCGCCGGACTTCGCCCGGAACGCCATGGACGAGCCGTTCAGCCCGCAGAACGTGCAGTGGTGCTTCTCGCCCCACCAGCAGCCGCGCGCCCCCTCCACCACCAGCTTCGGGTACACGAACTCCTGCACCGGGGAGGCGTCCAGCGCGGCCTGCCACTGGTCGTAGTCCGGCGACGGGATGTCGGCGGGCGCGACCGTGCGGCGGGACTCGGTGTTCGCCCGGGACGTCGTCCCGTCCCACCAGCACAGCCCGGGCACGTCGGCGGGCGCGGTGCCGGCGTCCAGGTGGGCGAGCAGGGCGGGGAGGGCGTACTCGCCCTCGCCGCGGACGACGAGGTCGACGAAGGGGTGGTTGCGGTGCAGGGCGTGCCCCATCGGGCCGTCGCAGTTGCTGCCGCCGAACACGACGACCACGTCCGGGCGCCGGCGCTTCAGCTCGGCGGCCAGGGCGAGGGAGGGCACGTTCTGCATGAACGTGCTGGTGAACCCGACGACGTCGGGCTCCTGGGCGAGCACCTCCGCCGCGCACTCCTCGACGAACGCCGCCGCGTGCGGGCGCATGGCCGAGGCGACCCGGATGTCGAGGCCGCGGCCCGCCGCGTACTCCCGCAGTCGGGCGACGCCCCAGGACTCGTCGCCGTACAGCGCACCGGAGAACACCCAGTCGCCGAGCCCGTCGAAGATCGAGTCGCTGCCGATCGCCTCGTAGTCACCGGGCCGCAGCCGACCGCCGCTGCGGTCGAGCAGGAACTCCGCCCAGCGCAGGGAGCCGTGGTACTCGCTGACCTCGTCGTCGGGGCGGGTCCTCGTCAACAGGGAGTGCAGCAGACCCACTTGCAGGGACGGCAGGTCGATGGGGTGCCAGGGCATGGTCACCAGCGATACGCGCATGCGGTCAGCGGCTCGGGGGCCGCTTCTCCATCACGGCGGGTCGGCGGTTGGTGCGTTCCTCTTCTCGGATCACGACTTTCTTGATCTCCATGGCCGCCCCGATCGATGTCAGATGTCCCGGTGGTCCCGAACGTGCGTGCTCGGCACGCCAGTTCACCCTAGGTGTCCCGCGTACCGGGCGGGAGGCGATTTCCGGTCACGGGCGGGGCCGTCACCGCCGTGTGCGTACGGCGGTGACG
>NZ_JBHWZH010000066.1:0-32647 GCF_042728285.1 Streptomyces sp. NPDC060194
ACTAATCCACCCCGAAGGGCTTCATCGTTCGACTTGCATGTGTTAAGCACGCCGCCAGCGTTCGTCCTGAGCCAGGATCAAACTCTCCGTGAATGCTTTACAGCTCACGGGAGCGGAACCACCGGTCGGAATAGGACCGGGGTTCACTGCGTCCTCGCTGTTGTGTATTTCAAAGGAACCTCGCCCTCCACACGAACAGTGTGAAGAGACGGGGTATCAATATATCTGGCGTTGACTTTTGGCACGCTGTTGAGTTCTCAAGGAACGGACGCTTCCTTCGTACTCACCCTATCGGGTTTTCCTCCGGGCTTTTCCCTTCGATTCTGCTGATCCGGCGGCCGACTCGGGATGATCTCGAGTGGCGAGTGCCGGGCAGGAGTACGACAATACAACGGCTCCGGAGGCTAGGCAAATCGATTGCCGCGGCGCCCTCCGCACGCGCCCCGCGAGGCCGCGCTCATGCGGAAGCGGGAGTTCTTTTGACTTACGCTTCTGACCAGTGGTGCCGTCCCGAACAGGTGTCGGTTCCTCGTAAGACTCTCCACCCCTGGGAGGCCCCCCATGACCAACGTGACGTCCCCTCTCGCCGGACGGGCCATCGGCCTCGCGGCCGTTCCCGACCCCGTGTTCTCCGGAGCCATGGTGGGTCCGGGTACCGCGATCGACCCCGCGCGCGAGCCCGCCGAGGCGGTGGCGCCCGTGTCCGGCGTCGTCGTGTCGCTCCACCCCCACGCCTACGTCGTGGTCGACGAGCAGGGCCACGGCGTCCTGACGCACCTCGGCATCGACACCGTCCAGCTGAACGGTGAGGGCTTCGAACTCCTGGTGAACAAGGGCGACACCGTGGAGCGCGGCCAGGCGGTCGTGCGGTGGAACCCGGCGGACGTCGAGGCCGCCGGCAAGTCCCCCGTCTGCCCGGTCGTGGCGCTCGAGGCGACCGCCGAGTCGCTCTCCGACCTCGTCGAGAGCGGCGACGTCAAGGCCAACGACGCGCTGTTCGGCTGGAGCTGACACCGGCCGCATCGCGGCGACGGGCAGGACATCCCTCGCGGCCGACAGGGCCGCGGCACAACGGAGACGGTGAGATGGAGACAACGCTGCGAGGCGTCGGCGTGAGCCACGGTGTGGCGATCGGCCAGGTTCGGCACATGGGCACGGCGGTCCTGGAGCCGCCGGCGAAGCAGATCCCCGCGGAGGCGGCGGAGCGCGAACAGGGGCGCGCCCGTCAGGCCGTGGAGGCTGTGTCGGCCGATCTGATCGCGCGCGGCAACCTCGCGGGCGGCGAGGCGCAGGCGGTGCTGGAGGCCCAGGCGCTGATGGCGCAGGACCCCGAGCTGATGTCCGACGTGGACCGGCGGGTCGCCGCGGGCACCACGGCGGAGCGGGCGGTCTACGACGCCTTCGCCGCGTACCGTGCGCTGCTCGCGAACGCGGGCGAGTACCTGGCCGGACGGGTGGCCGACCTGGACGACGTGCGCAACCGCATCGTCGCCCGGCTGCTCGGTGTGCCGATGCCGGGGGTTCCGGACAGCGACGAGCCGTACGTCCTCATCGCCCGTGATCTCGCTCCGGCGGACACCGCGCTGCTGGATCCGGCGCTGGTGCTCGGCTTCGTGACGGAGGAGGGCGGGCCGACCAGCCACAGCGCGATCCTGGCGCGGGCGCTCGGGGTGCCCGCGGTCGTGGCGCTGCCGGGGGCCGGTGAGCTGGCCGAGGGCACCGTCGTGGCGGTGGACGGCGCGAGCGGGGAGATCTTCGTCGACCCGAGCGCGGAGAAGCGGGCGGCGATGCAGGCCGCGGCGGCCGAGCGCAAGGCCGCGCTGTCGGCGTCGAGCGGGCCCGGGGCGACGTCCGACGGCCACAAGGTGCCGCTGCTCGCCAACGTCGGCGGTCCCTCGGACGTGCCGGCGGCGGTCGAGGCGGGCGCCGAGGGTGTGGGGCTGTTCCGGACGGAGTTCCTGTTCCTGGACGACAGCTCCAAGGCGCCGTCGGAGGACAAGCAGATCGAGGCGTACCGCTCGGTCCTGGAGGCGTTCCCGGAGGGGCGCGTCGTGGTGCGGGTCCTCGACGCGGGTGCGGACAAGCCGCTGGACTTCCTGACGCCGGCGGACGAGCCGAACCCGGCGCTCGGGGTGCGGGGTCTGCGCAGTCTCCTGGACCACCCGGAGGTGTTGCGGACCCAGCTGTCGGCGCTCGCCAAGGCGGCCGAGGGGCTGCCGGTGTACCTGGAGGTCATGGCGCCGATGGTGGCCGACCGCACGGATGCCAAGGCGTTCGCGGACGCCTGCCGTGAGGTGGGCCTGCAGGCGAAGTTCGGCGCGATGGTGGAGATCCCGTCCGCCGCGCTCCGGGCGCGTTCGATCCTGCAGGAGGTCGAGTTCCTGTCGCTCGGCACGAACGACCTCGCCCAGTACACCTTCGCCGCGGACCGGCAGGTGGGCGCGGTGTCCCGGCTGCAGGACCCGTGGCAGCCGGCGCTGCTCGACCTGGTGGCGTTGTCGGCGGAGGCCGCCCGGGCCGAGGGCAAGAGCTGCGGGGTGTGCGGCGAGGCGGCCTCGGACCCGCTGCTCGCGTGTGTGCTGACGGGGCTCGGTGTGACCAGCCTTTCGATGGGTGCGGCCTCGATCCCCTACGTGCGGTCGACGCTGGCGAAGTTCACGCTGGCGCAGTGCGAGCGGGCTGCCGCGGCGGCCCGGGCCGCGGACACGGCGGAGGACGCCCGCGCGGCCGCGCAGGCCGTGCTGACCGGCGCGTGAGCTGACGAGCCGGTCGCGGCTCGCGCAGCGTCGGGAAGGGGCGCTCCACTTCTGGTGGGGCGCCCCTTTCGTGCTGCTCCCCCTGGACGGCGTCAGTCGTGCCTTCGGTGCCGGTGGTCGTCGGGGGCGTCGGGGAGGTCGGTGCCGGCGCAGTACTCGACGCCGGACTCGGGGCCGATCAGGTCGCCGGTCTCCAGGTCGTGGCAGTAGGCGTTGAAGACCTCGGCGGCGGTGAGCGGTTGCAGTCGGGCGGCGCGGGCCGTCCAGCCGTGGATGCGGTCCGGGTGGCCGGGGCGCCGGGTGCGGAGCACCACCGCTCCCGTGCCCCGGGAGGCGAGGGCGACGGCGAGCACGGCGGCGAACTCCAGGGCCTCGTCCTCGTCGGGGATCCGGTCGCCCTCCTCCCAGCCTCGCGGGTCCCCGTGGGACGCGCGGTCCACCGTCAGCGCGGCGAGCAGGTGGCTGTCCTCGACCGGGGCGCTGCACACCAGGTGGTGGTGGCCGGGGCCGGCCGCGTCGAGGAGGCGGACGAGAAGGCGGGTGGCCCGGTCCAGGAGGGCGCGGCCGATGTCCTGGCCGCAGTCGGCGCACGCGCCGATCTCGGCGAGCAGGCCGGAGGCGACCTCCCAGGTGGCCTGCCGGACCGCCTCGTCGACCAGTTCAGGCAGGAGTTCGGCCAGCGGTTGGCCCTCGTAGGCGAGGGTGGCCCCGGTCGACGCGAGCGAGGCGGTGAAGACGGCGCGGCTGGTCGCGGCGTCGGGTTCGAGGCCGGTGTCGGCGCAGTAGAGGGCGTACTCCTCGGGGTCGAAGAGCGCGACGGAGGTGTGGAGTCCCTCGGTGCGGCCGGTGCGCAGCAGGTCCTCCACCTGATGGAGGTATGCGGCGTGGTCGTCGAAGACGAAGCTGCGGTAGCGGCGCATGGCCGCGAAGTCGGCGGCGTCGGCCAGGAGGCCGAGGGTGCCGGGGACTTCGCGGCGCAGGCGCCGCCTGGCCGTCGCGGTGCTGGTTCCGGTCCCGTTCCCGGGTCGCTGTCGGTCTGCCATGACTCCCCCTGAGCGCTGTCGAACTCTGCTCACTCAGCGTAGTCGCGACCACTGACAGTGCCCCTGAACGCGGCTCCGGTCAGCGGCGTTCGCGCGCCACGCGCTCGTAGAAGTGGAAGAGCTCGAGGTTGTCGACGGACCCCGCGTTGACCGCCTTGGCGAGCGGGGCGCCCTGGAGCAGTCGTTTGACCGGGACTTCGATGCGCTTGCCGGTGAGGGTGTGGGGGATGCCGGGCGCCTCGATGATCTCGTCCGGGACGTGGCGCGGGGACAGCTCGGCGCGGATGGTCCGCCTGATGCGGTCGCGGAGGTCGTCGTCGAGGACGGCTCCCTCGGCCAGATGGACGAAGAGCGGCATCCAGTACCCGCCCTCGGGTTCCTCCAGGCCGATCACGAGCGCCTCGCGGATCTCCGGCAGCCGCTCGACGGCCTCGTAGATGTCCGCGGAGCCCATCCGGACGCCCTGGCGGTTGAGGGTGGAGTCGGAGCGGCCGTGGATGACGACCGAGCCGTGCGCGGTCAGGGTGATCCAGTCGCCGTGCCGCCAGACGCCGGGGTAGGTGTCGAAGTAGCTCTCGCGGTAGCGGGTGCCGTCGGGGTCGTTCCAGAAGTGGAGCGGCATGGACGGCATGGGGTTGGTGACGACGAGCTCGCCGACCTCGTCGACGAGCGGTCGGCCCTCGGGGTCCCAGGCCTGCAGGTCGGTGCCGAGGCAGGGGGCCTGGAGTTCGCCGATGTGGACGGGGAGGGTGGGGACGGCGCCGGCGAAGCAGGAGCAGACGTCGGTGCCGCCGCTGACGGAGGCGATCCACAGGTCGTCGCGGACCTCGTCGTGGAGCCAGCGGAAGCCGTCCGGCGGGAGCGGGGAGCCGGTGGTGGCGACGCACTGCACCCGGGAGAGGTCGTGGTCGCGGCCCGGGTGGACGTCGGCCTTGGCGCAGGCCATGACGTACGCGGCGGAGGTGCCGAAGAGGGTGGCGCCGGTGCGGTCGGCGATACGCCACTGGGCGCCGGTGTCGGGGTAGCCGGGGCTGCCGTCGTAGAGGACGACGGTGGTGCCGGTGAGGAGGCCGGAGACGAGGAAGTTCCACATCATCCAGCCGGTGGAGGTGTACCAGAAGAAGCGGTCGAGCGGCCCGAGGTCGCAGTGCAGGCCGAGCTGCTTGAGGTGTTCGAGGAGGATGCCGCCCTGGGACTGGACGATGGCCTTGGGCAGTCCGGTGGTGCCGGAGGAGTAGAGCACCCACAGCGGGTGGTCGAAGGGCACCTGCTCGTAGACGGGCACGGCGTCCGGGTCGCCGGCGGTGACGAGGTCCGCCCAGTCGAGGGCTTCGGCGGGGGCCTCGGTGCCGAGCAGGGGGATGTGGACCACCGCGCGGAGGGTGGGGAGTTCGTCGCGGAGTTCGGCGACGACGGCGGTGCGGTCGTGCTCCTTGCCGCCGTAGCGGTAGCCGTCGACGGTGAACAGGACGACGGGTTCGATCTGCTGGAACCGGTCGAGGACGCTGCGGGCGCCGAAGTCGGGGGCGCAGGAGGTCCACACGGCGCCGACGGCGGCGGTGGCGAGCAGGGCGACGGCGGCGTGGGGGATGTTGGGCAGGTAGCCGCCGACCCGGTCGCCGGGCCGGACGCCGAGCCGGCGCAGCTCGGCGGAGAGGGCTGCGACCTGGGCGCGGAGCTCGGCCCAGCTGACGGGGGTGATCTCCTCGGTCTCGTCGACGTGGAGCAGCGCGGCCTCCTGGGCGCGCATCGGGTCGTCGGCGCTGCGCAGGGCGTGCTCGGCGTAGTTGAGGGTGGCGCCGGGGAACCAGCGCGCGCCGGGCATGGACCGGTCGGCGACGACCGCGTCGTAGGGGGTCGTGAACCGGACGTCGAACCACTCGGCCAGGGCCTGCCAGAAGGTGTCGAGCTCGGCGACGGACCACTGGTGCAGCGCAGGGTACCCGCCGTCGGCGGGGGCGCCGTGGTGTTCGGCGGCCCAGGCCTGGAAGCGGGTGATCTGGGCGGCCGCGATGCGCTCCGGGCTCGGCTGCCAGAGGGGGACGGTGTGCTCTGCGGACATGGGGACGGCTCCCTGACTCTCACTCCTGACGCGGCTGTGAGGGACGATGCCATGTGATCGATTTCCGCACCAGGCCTCGTCGCCGCGCCGGGGTCCGGGTGAAGAGTGGCCTGCCCTGCGGGTGAACGGGGGTTGAACGACGGCGTCGGCGGCCGGACCGGGTGGCAGGGTGGGCGGCATGAACGGTCGTGACCTGGTGCGTTCGATGGGACGGGGCGATGCGGAGCGGGGGCTGCGCGGAAGGCTGCGGTGGGGGCGGGCGGGGGCGTCGGACGGCTCCGGGCGGGGTGCGGAGCGGGCGAGGACGCCTGGGCCGCTGGTGGGGGTCGAGCCCGGGCCGGGGGGCGGGGTGCTGCGGTTCGCGCGGGCCGGCCTGGAGGTGCGGGTCCGGGAGGGGGGCGTGGTGTCCTTGGGCTGGGACGGGGCGGGTCCGCTGCCGTCGTCCGCGCTGGCCGGGCCGCCTCCGGAGCCGGATCCGCGGGTCCTGCTGGAGCCGGACCGCGACGGGGGCCGGCGGCTGGTGTCGGAGCGGATGACGGTGACGGTGTCCCGGCTGGGCGCCGTGGAGGTGCGCACGCCGGGTGGCGAGCTGCTGCGCCGCGAGCTGCCGCCGCGCTGGTGGGACGCGGCGGACGACGGCGTCCCGCCGCGCTGGACGCAGCGGGCGGAGCTGCCTCCCGACGCGCGTTTCCTCGGTCTCGGCGCCCCCGGGCCGCGCCTGCGCGACGGGACGTACGGGTTGCGGAACGCGCCCGCGGGGAGCGCGCCGGACGCGGGTGAGGGCTCGGCCGTCCCGGCGGCGCCGGTGCAGTGGGTGGTGGCCGACGCGGGCACGCACCTGTCCTTCCACGACTGCGCGTCGGACGGCCGGGTCACCCTGCGGGAGGGCGAGGAGGGGGCCGGATCCGGCCACGACCGGCCCGCCGTGAGTGAACTGCGCATGGACGGGGGCCCGTTGCGCTGCTGGGTGATCGTGGGCGCTCCGGCGCGGATCGCCCAGACCTGGGCGACGCTCACGGGTGGGACCGGATCGCGGCACTCCGGCGGGGCGGTGGTCGACCCGCCGGCCTACGGCTGGGGTGCACTGCGGGAGGCGGCGGCGGACGCCGTCCGTACGCGCCTGCACCCGTACGTCGCCGCCCTGTCGGACCGGGGGCGGCACACCGGGGCGCCCCTCCTGCGTCCCCTGTGGTGGGACGCCCCCGAGGACCGTGCCCTGCGCGACTGCGAGGACGCCTTCCTGCTGGGCGACGCGCTGCTGGTCGCCCCGCTGCCGACGCCGGACGCGGATCGCCGGACGGTGCGGCTGCCCCCCGGCCGGTGGTACGACACCGCCACCGAGGAGGTGTTCGACGGTCCCGGGCCGGTGACGGTCGACGCCCCGCTGTCGCGCACGCCCGTCCTCGCGCGGGCCGGCTCAGCGATCCCGGTGCTCGGCGCAGGGGGCGAGCCGGAGGTGGAGGTCTGGCTGCCGACGCCCGGGCAGGTAGCGAGGGCATCTCAACCGGGTTTTTTCGCCTACGAGTTGACCGTCGACGGTACGGTCCGGGTCCTGGACGGTGACGGCGGACCGACGACGCTGCCCGTACACGTGCGGGGACGCGGGGAATCGCCAACGGGTCGCTGTACGACATGACTTCGGCCCGGCGTGTCCGCGAAGGGGCGAGCGTCCGGGGCCACCCCCGTGGGTCCCGGACGCTCGCTCGTCGACGAGGACGCGTCCGGGGGCCGCGCGGTTCTCCGATCCCGGCCGCCGATCCGGGCGGGCCCGCGCACGCGCGCCTCCGGTGCACACCGGCGATGTCGAGGCATTGCTGTCCACGACCTTGACGCTCCGTCACGTGCGGTGAACACTCGGCTCTGTCCATCGGCATCGCCGTACCGCACTCCTCGGCCGCGCCCGGCCCCCACGTCCGTCCGGGACCGCCCGTACCTGCGATGACGCATGCGACGCACGCTCGTCACCGACGCCGAGCGGGCGCGGGTATCGCCTGCCTTCGGCCGACGTGTCATGGGAACGCACCCTGCACGCCAGGACCGGGGCGAGGCCCCGCGCGAGGCCTAGGAGCCGCCATGAGCAACGCGGACGTTTTCATCGGTGAGGTCATCGGGACGGCGATCCTGATCCTGTTCGGGGCGGGCGTGTGCGCGGCCGTCACCCTCAACTTCTCGAAGGCGAAGGCCTCGGGGTGGATCGTGATCGCGTTCGGCTGGGGCTTCGCGGTCCTGGCCGGCGCGTACACGGCGGCCCCGCTGTCCGGCGGCCACCTCAACCCGGCGGTGACGCTCGGCATCGCCGTCGACACCGGCGCGTGGGGCCAGGTGTGGGTCTACGTGCTCGGGCAGCTGGTCGGCGCGGTGATCGGGGCGGTGCTGGCCTACCTCGTCTACTACGCGCAGTTCCGGGCGAACCGCGACGAGGCCACCGCCCAGCCCACCCTGGGGATCTTCTCCACGATCCCCGAGATCCGGCACCCCGTCGCCAACCTCGTCACCGAGGTCATCGCGACCGTCGCCCTGGTGCTTCCGGTCCTGGCGTTCGGACTCACCGAGGGGCTCGGTCAGTCGGGCACGCTGGTGCTCATCGTCGCCCTGCTGGTCGTCGGGATCGGTCTCTCGCTCGGCGGGCCGACCGGGTACGCGATCAACCCGGCGCGCGACCTCGGGCCGCGGATCGTCCACGCCCTGCTGCCGATCCCCAACAAGGGGACCTCGGACTGGGGTTACGCCTGGATCCCGGTGGTGGGTCCGCTGCTCGGCGGGGCGCTCGCCGGGCTGCTGTACAACCTGGCCTTCTGAGGCCCGTGCTCGACCGCACCTCCTCCACGCACAGACCGGACACGCATCCGACGAGTCAAGGGGACGGAAATGCCGGACACGTTCGTCGCGGCGATCGACCAGGGCACCACGTCGAGTCGCTGCATCATCTTCGACCACGCCGGCGCGATCGTCGCCGCCGACCAGCGCGAGCACCGGCAGATCTTCCCCCAACCGGGCTGGGTGGAGCACGACGCGACGGAGATCTGGTCCAAGGTGCGGGCCGTCGTGGCGGGCGCGCTGGCCGCGGCGGGGCTGCGGGCCGACCAGCTGAGCGCGGTCGGCATCACCAACCAGCGCGAGACGACGCTGCTCTGGGACCGTTCCACGGGCAAGCCGGTGCACAACGCGATCGTCTGGCAGGACACCCGGACCTCGGCGCTCTGCCGCGAGCTCGGCGGCTCCGACGGCCAGGACCGGTTCCGGGACGCCACCGGGCTTCCGCTCGCCAGCTACTTCTCCGGGCCGAAGGCGGCCTGGCTGCTGGACCACGTGCCCGGCCTGCGGACCCGCGCCGAGCGCGGCGAGATCGCCTTCGGCACGATCGACTCCTGGCTGATCTGGAACCTCACCGGGGGCGTCGACGGCGGCGTGCACGTCACCGACGTGACCAACGCGAGCCGGACCATGCTGATGAACCTGGAGACCCTGCAGTGGGATCCCGCGATCCTCTCGGCGATGAACGTGCCGGAGGCGGTCCTGCCGGAGATCCGGTCCTCGGCGGAGGTCTACGGGCGGGCCACCGGCGTCCTGGAGGGCGTCCCGGTGGCCGCCGCGCTCGGCGACCAGCAGTCGGCGGTCTTCGGTCAGGCCTGCTACGACACGGGCACGGCGAAGAACACCTACGGCACCGGCAGCTTCCTGCTGCTGAACACCGGCACCCGGCCGGTGCCGTCGAAGAACGGCCTGATCACCACGGTGGGGTACCGGATCGGCGGCGAGGCGCCCGTCTACTGCCTGGAGGGGTCGATCGCGATCACCGGGGCCCTGGTCCAGTGGTTCCGCGACCAGCTCGGCATCATCCGCACCGCGGACGAGATCGAGCCCTTGGCGGCGAGCGTCGAGGACAACGGCGGCGCGTACATCGTGCCGGCGTTCTCCGGCCTGTTCGCCCCGTACTGGCGCTCGGACGCCCGCGGGGTGGTCACCGGGCTCACCCGGTACGTCACCAAGGCGCATCTCGCGCGGGCCGTCCTGGAGGCGACCAGCTGGCAGACGCGGGAGGTCGTGGACGCGATGCACCAGGACTCCGGGGTGCGGATCACGACCCTCAAGGTCGACGGCGGGATGACGGTCAACGGGCTGCTGATGCAGCACCAGGCCGACGTCCTCGGGGTGCCCGTCGTCCGGCCGCGGATCTCGGAGACGACCTGCCTGGGCGCGGCCTACGCTGCCGGGCTCGCCACCGGCGTGTGGCAGGACCTGGACGAGCTCAAGGCGCACTGGCGCAAGGACGCGGAGTGGACGCCGGCGATGGCCGAGGCGGACCGCGAGCGGGAGTACGGGCGGTGGCGCAGGGCCGTCGAGCGGAGCTTCGGCTGGGAGCAGGACGGGGTGGACTGAGCCGTCACGGGCCGCGGTCCGCACCCCGGTCGGCGAGGGTGCGGACCGCACTTCACGGAACGCACGTCACGGGACGCCCTGCACGGGACGCGTTCATGGGGCGCCTCTCGCGGTCCGCCGTGGCCGGCTCAGGTCGTCGCCGGGTGGCGCCGGGCCGCCGCCCGGGCCATGGCGTGCTGGACGACGGCGATCAGGACCTCCTTCGCCGACCCCCGGTCGCGGGCGTCGCACTGCAGGAGCGGCACGTGGTCGTCGAGGTCGAGGGCCTGGCGTACGTCGTCGGTCGCGTGGACCTCGGCGCCGTCGAAGCGGTTGACGGCGACGACGAAGGAGATGCCGCGCCGCTCGAAGTAGTCGATCGCGGCGAACGAGTCCTCGAGGCGCCGGGTGTCGGCGAGGACGACCGCGCCGAGCGCGCCGGTGGACAGCTCGTCCCAGAGGAACCAGAAGCGGTCCTGCCCCGGGGTGCCGAACAGGTAGAGCACCAGGTCCTCGCGGACGGTGATCCGGCCGAAGTCCATGGCCACCGTGGTGGTGTTCTTGGCCTCGACGCCGCTGGTGTCGTCGAGGGGCCGGCCCGCCTCGGTGAGGACCTCCTCGGTGCGCAGCGGCCTGATCTCGCTGACCGCGCCGACCAGTGTCGTCTTGCCCACCCCGAACCCGCCGGCGACGAGGATCTTGAGGGTGACCGGTTCGACGACCGGCTCGGTGCGCTCGGAGCGTCGGATGATCATGGGCTCTCTCTTCCGGGTTCGGCCGCGGGGTGTTCGGCGGGCTAGAGGGCCCGCAGGCCGCTGATCACGTCGCGCAGGATGCTCTCGTCGGGCAGCTCCGCGGGGGGTACGGGGCGGGTGACGTGCACCAGCGCGTCGTCGACGAGATCGCCGACGAGGACCCGGACCACCCCGACCGGCAGGTCGAGCCCGGCGGCGAGTTCGGCGATGGACCGCGGGGCCAGGTCGCAGAGCTCGACGATCTCGACGTGCTCCGGGGACAGCGAGCGGTCCAGGACCACGCCGGTGTCCTCGGCGTACGGCTCGACGACCACCAGCGCGATGAGGTCGAGCCTGCTCTGCGCCGGGCTGCGGGTGCGCCCGCGGGTCATGGCGTAGGGGCGGACGACAGGGCCGGCGTCGTCGTCGAACCACAGGGGCGGGTCGTGGCCTTCGGGGCTCATCGCATTCACTGCCCTCGGGCGCCCGCGTCGGCGCGCGGCGCGCTGCCGAGATGGGCGCCGACCCGCTTGACCAGGAGGGTCATCTCGTAGGCGACGAGGCCGACGTCGGAGTCGGCGTCCGCGAGGACGGCCAGGCAGCTGCCGTCGCCGGCGGCGGTGACGAAGAGGAAGGACTCCTCCAGCTCGACGACGGTCTGGCGGACCCGGCCCGCATCGAAGTGCCGGCCGACGCCCTTGGCGAGGCTGTGGAAGCCGGAGGCGACGGCGGCGAGGTGCTCGCCGTCCTCGCGGGAGAGGTCCCGGGAGACGCCGGTGGGCAGGCCGTCCCCGGACAGGACGACGGCCTTGCGGATCCCGGCGACCCGCTCGACCAGCTCGTCGAGGAGCCAGTCGAGTCCCGCGCCGGAATCGTTCGCGGTTCCGCCCGGTCGTGCCGGTGTGTGCGGTGCGGTCATCGACCGTTCCCCTCGGGTGTCGTTCGCGGTGTCGGTCGGGTGCCGGGCCGGCCGCGGACGGCGAGGCCGTCGGGCGGGGTGTCGGCGCCGGGCGGGGCGGGCCGGTCCTGCCCGGTCTCCCCCGGGTGCTGCTCGTTCTCGGCGCGGCCGCGCTGCCAGCCGCGCTGGAGGGAGGCCATCCGGCTGCGGACCTCGTCGGCGTCCCGGTCGTCGGCGGGCTCCGGCGGGTCGGCCTGCGGGCGGTCGCCGCGGTGGTCGGGGCCGGTCTTCAGCTGGGGGGCGATGCTCGCCTGCCGGACCCGGCGCGGGAGGCCGCCGCCGCGGGCGGACGGCAGGCGGGGGCCTTCGGCCCGCGCGTCCTCGGCGTCGGGGCCGTCCGGGGGGCGCGGTGCGGCGTCCGGCTCCTCGCGGGAGGCCACCGGCCGACCGTGGTGGGCGACCAGTTGCGGGGCGCGCCTGCGCGGCAGCGGGGTGGGGCCGCCCTGCGGCCGGGCGGGGCGGGCGGTGCGCACGGGGAGGTCGCCGGCCTGCTGGTGCTGCTCGGCCCCGTCGTCGGCGGTGGGCCGGGCGGCGACGGGCCCGGTGGGCCGGGCGGGGGCCGGCGAGGTCGGCATGAGGAAGCCGTTCTTGCGCGGCAGGTGGTCCTTGGCGCGGCGGCGGGCCCGGAAGATGCTGCCGCGTTCGCTGTCCTCGTCGTCCAGGAGGCCGAGGGGGTGGTCGGCGCCGTTGCCGGGCGGCGGGGCGAGGCCGGCGGGGCCGAGCCCCACGGTGCCGACGGGGGCCTCGATCTCGACCGGCCCGTCGAGCGCCGGCCGGTCGGCGGGCCGCCGGTCGGGGCCGTCGGCGCCGCGGGGGACGGAGGCGAGGGCGGGCAGCGGGTGGCTGCCGGTGTCGTCGAGCGCGAGGCCCCGGCCGTCGGAGTCGCCGTCCCGCGGGCCCGGCTCGGTGAGCAGGGCGTCGGGGATGAGGACGACGGCGGTGGTCCCGCCGTACGGCGAGGGCTGGAGCGAGACGCGGACGTCCTGGCGCCGGGCGAGGCGGCTGACGACGAACAGGCCGAGCCGGTCGGTTTCGGAGAGTTCGAGGTCGGGGCTCTCCGACAGCCGCCGGTTGGCGTCCAGGAGCGACTCGGGGGCCATGCCGAGACCGCGGTCGTGGATCTCCAGGGTGAAGCCGTTGGCGACCGGCTCGCCCACCACCTGGACGGCGGTGTGCGGAGGGGAGAACACCGTGGCGTTCTCGAGGAGTTCGGCGACGAGGTGGGTGAGGTCGGCGACCGCGCCGCCGCCGACCGCGATGCGCGGCAGCCGCCGCACCTCCACCCGCTCGTAGTCCTCGACCTCGGCGACGGCCGCCCGGACGACGTCCATGAGCTGGACGGGCTTGCGCCACTGCCGGGAGGGGGCCGCGCCGGAGAGGATGACCAGGCCCTCGGCGTGGCGGCGCATCCGGGTGGTGAGGTGGTCGAGCCGGAAGAGGTCGGCGAGCTCCTCGGTGTCCTCGGTGCGCCGCTCCATCGTGTCGAGCAGGGTGAGCTGGCGGTGGAGGAGGACCTGGCTGCGCCGGGCGAGGTTGACGAAGACCTCCGAGATGCCCCGCCGCAGGTCGGCCTGGCGCACCGCGCCCTCGACGGCGGCCCGCTGCAGGGAGTTGAGCGCCTGTCCGACCTGGCCGATCTCGCCGGGACCGTACTCCAGTCGCGGCGCCTCGGTCTCGACGTCGACCTGTTCGCCGGCGGCGAGCCGCCGCAGCACCTCGGGGAGCCGGACGTCGGCGGCCTCGTGGGCCTCCTGGCGCAGACCGGTCAGGTCGCGGACAAGGCGGCGGCCGATGCGGACGGAGGTGAGGACGGTGAACAGCAGGGCGAGCAGGCCGAGGACGCCGGCCGCGGCGGCCGTGAAGAAGACCTCCATGGCGACCGGAGTGACGCGCTCCTGGTAAAGGTCGGCGGACCGGCCGTTGAGCTCGGACATCTCGTCGAGGACGGGGGTGACGGCCTCGTCCCACCGCTCGGCGCTGGTGGCGCGCAGGCTCCCCGAGGGGCCCGCCTTGATGACCCGGTCCTCGGTCTCCCGCAGGGCGCGGCTGCGGGCGCCGCTCCAGAACGACTCGAAGTCCGCGCGTTCGGCGGCCGGCAGGTCGAGGAGGACCGTGTCGTAGAGCGTGCGGCGCTGGGCGACGAGGTCGGAGATGCCGCGCAGGTCGGTGGAGTCGATGCGGCGGGCGACGAGCGCGGAGGCGAGCAGCGCGTCCTCGCGGGCGAGCATCTCGCGGGCCCGGGTGGCACCGATGAGGGCGCGGCCCTGCTTGGCGAGCTCGACGTCGTCGACGGAGCCGATCGTCATCAGGAACTGGTAGCAGGGGTCGATGAGTTCGTTGTAGAGGCCGAGCGCCTGACCGCGGGTGACGTTGTTCTGGTCGACGGCGTTGCGGGTGGAGGCGATGTCCTCGAACGCGGTCATCACGGACTTGAGGCGACTCTGGGTGCGCGGGTTCATGTCGCCGCCGATGTCGGGGTTCTCGGCGTTCGCGCGGATGTCGGCGATCAGCTTGTCGGTGGCCAGGCGTCGTTCGTGCATCTGGGAGAGCGCGTCGGACGCCGTCGGGTCGGCGAGGTGGATGAGCGTCTGGCGGCGTTCGCGCTGGATGCCGCCGGCGGCCTTCTGGAGCGGGACGGCGATCTTCTCGACCACGTCGACGGCGTGCAGCAGGTCGACGGCCTGTCGTGCGCTCCAGACGGTGGCGACGCCCCAGACGGCCGTGAGCAGGAGCAGCGGCACCAGGAGCAGCGCCACGATCTTCCGGCGGACGGACTTCCCGCGAAAGCGCATGGCCTCCCCCTGACCGACGTCCGCAGCCCGAAGTCGCGCGCGTCGGTGGCCGTCTTCGATGAACTCTGCGATCGATGAACGGCGTGAGCCTACTACTGACGCGGGAGCGCTCGAAGGGATGTCCGAGAGCATTCCGGTTTTTCGTCCGGTTCCGACACACCGTCAACTGACAGGATGCGCAGCTGACTTCGGGGGACGGAAAGCGCCACCGGCGTAGACCCGCGCGCCGGGGGCAGGGAAAGGGGAGCCGGACCGAGGCCGAGGGGTGTGAGAGGCATGGACACGCAGGAGCGGCGGACACGGGACCAGCGGCGGGCGTACCCGCTGTGGGTCGAGGAGCCCGCGGTACGGCCGCGGCTGCCGGATCCGGTGCGGAGGTCGGCGGTGCGGGCGGTCATCATCACGGCGCTGACGCTGGCTCAGGCGATGGTGGCCGTGCTGTGCACGCTCGCCGGGTCCTGGCTCGCGTTCCCGGTGGTCCTCTCCAGTGTGGCGAGCACGGTGGTCGCCACCTGGAGCGTCCTCGACGTGTGGGTGACCCGCCAGGTGTGGAACCAGCGGCACGGCGTGGTGTCGGTGCCCAGCAGCACCGCCCGCCGGCTGCGCCGGGAGCGGCGGCAGGCGCGGCACGCGGCCCGCTCGGCGCATCGGGACGCCGAGCGGATACGCGAGCGCCGGCCGGCGGGCCGGCGGCTGTCGCAGGCCTGAGCCGCCCGGAGAGCCCTCACGTCCGCACGCCCGAGGCCGACCCCTGGAGCCGCCGCCGTCAGCTCGCGGCCGGTGCCGCCGGTCGCCTGTACATCCGGGTCGCGGTGATCTCGCCGTGCACGCTCTGGCCGTCCGGGTCCGGCTCGGGCAGGCCGGGCCGCAGGTGCTCCTCGACGCTGATGTACTTCAGGCCCGCCCGTAGGTCGGCGTCGTTGCGCAGCCGGATCACCAGCGGGAACTCCGCGAGCGCCGTGGTGTCGAACAGGCCGGTGGTGTAGAGGAGTTGCACGCCGAGCGCGTCGGACACGGCCCGTTGGAGCTCAAGCAGGTAGGTCGCGTTCGCCCGGCCGATCGGGTTGTCGAGGAAGAGCGTGCCCGCGTGCCGGTGCTTGTCCCGTCCGCGGTCGTTGCTGCGCAGGGCGGCCATCGTGCAGTAGAGGGCGATCGCGGCGGTGAGCAGCTGCCCGCCGGAGAACACGTCGCCCATCTGCCCGACGGAGACCCGCTCGGCGCGCAGCACCGCGTCCGGCTTGAGGATCTCGACGGCCACGCCCTTCGGCTCCAGGGCCGCCTGGACGCCGCGCAGCAGCAGCGACATGCCGTCCCGGCGGCCCTCCCCGTAGGCGGCCGACGCGTTCTTGCGCACCGCGGTGCGGGTCGCCTCGTCGACGACCTCGCCGAGCCGCTCGGTCAGCACGGCCTGGTCGGGCTCCTCGAAGCGGATGCGCAGGAACTCCTGCCCCGACCACTCCCCCAGGCCCTCGGGGAGCCGGGAGAGCCGCTGCGCGGAGCGCAGGGTGGCGAGCGCGGACTCCACCAGGCCGCGCAGCCGGTCGACGATGGAGTCGCGGTTGCGTTCCAGCTGGGCGAGTTCGTCGGTGAGGACCCGCAGCCGGGGTGCGAACGCGTCGGCCCACCGGGCGGCGTGCTCGGGCAGCGCGGCGGCGGGCAGTTCGCGGATCTGCTGGCGGGCCGGGGTGCGGACCTGCTCGAAGCGGGTGGAGTTGGCGTGCCGCACGAGGACGTCGGCGCTCTCGCGGACGGCGGCCTCGGCGGCGGAGAGGTCGGCCGCGCAGCCGCGCAGCGAGCGCCGGGCCTCGGCGGCGGACTGCCGGGCCTCGGCGAGCGAGCCGGGGTACGGCTCGGCGGCGTCCTCGGCGTCGGCGGCCTGGTCGTGGTCGCGCAGCAGGTCCTTGAGGAGGGCGGCGGTCTCCTCGAAGCCCCCGGCGGAGTCCTCGGACGTGCGGTGGGCGCGCAGGACGTCCTCGTGGGCCGCCCGCGCCTGCTCCACCTCCGCGGTGCGTTCGGCGAGTTCGGCGGTGGCGGTGCGCAGCAGCGCCTGGGCGGCGTCGGCATCGGCGGGGGTCAGCTCGGCGGGCAGCTCGGTGTGGGCGTCGCCGTCGGCGGGGGCGAGGCGTTCGGCCTCGCCGCGCAGCCGGCCGAGGTGCTCGCTGGCCGTCGAGGTGCGGCTCTCCAGGAGCTGGACGAGCTCCTCGGCGCGGGCGGCGGCGGACTGCCGGGAGGGTCCGTCGGCGCCGTCGGGCGACTGGAGGAGCTGGGCGGCGCGGGTGCGGACCTTGTTGCTGAGCCGGCCGAGCTCCGCGAGCCAGGAGCTCTCGTCGCTCTCCGCGCGGGCCTGCTCGGCGCGGAGGTCCGCGCCGACGCCGACCTTCTCGTACAGCGTGGACGCGGCCCGGTAGGCCTCGCGCAGGGCGGGCAGGGAGGCCTCGGGGGTGGCGGGTTCCCTGTCGTCGGGAGTCTGAGGCAGGTCGTCGGGGACGCCGGCGATCTCGGAGCGTTCGGCGCGCAGGGCCCTGGCGGTGCGCCGGGCGTCGTCGGCGGCGCGCTGGGCGGCGCGCCGGTCCTCGTCGGCGGACCTGGCGCGGTCCAGGCAGGTCTGGGCGCGGGCCTCGGACTCGGCGGCCTCGTCGGCGAGTTCGCGCAGTTTCGCCTCCCAGCCGTTGCGCTCGCGCAGCCGGTGGGCGAGTCCGGCGAGGGCGTCGGCGGTGCGGCGGGCCCGCTGGGCCGCCTCCTGCCGCTCGTCGCGGACCCGGGCGGCGTCGGCGGCGGCCTCGTCGGCCTCCGCCCGGACCGTGCGGGCCTCGGCGAGCTCCTCCTCGGCGGCGCGGGCGGTCTCGCGGCAGCGGTCGGCGGTGGCGGTCAGCTCGGCGAGCATGCCCGCCGGGCAGTCGGCGCGCCAGGCCGCGAGGCGGGCGGCGAGGCCTCGGTCGCCGGCGAGCCGGGCGGCGAGGGCGCGGATCTCCTCGTCGCGGGCGGCGGCGCGGGCGCGCAGCGCCTGGCGCTCCTCGTCGGCGGCGTGCTCGTCGTGCATGGCGGGGTTCGGCGGGACCAGGAACACGCCGGTGTCGCCGCCGGCCGCCTCGCTGGCCGGGGCGGGCGCGAGGAGGGCGGCGGCGGTGCCGACGGCGACGGCGGAGCGGGGCAGCAGGGCGGCCTGGGCGAGCACCTCGCGGGCCCTGGCGTGCGAGGCGGGGTCGGTGACGACCACGCCGTCGACGAGTTCGGGGCGGGCGGCCAGCACCCGGGCGTGGTCGGCGGGGTCGACGGCCTGGGCGAGGTAGCGCCAGCCGGGCAGGGCGGGGATGCCGTGCTCGCCGAGGTGCTCGACGGTGGCGAGGACGTCGGGGCCCGGCGGCAGCAGTCCGCCGTCGCCGAGCGCGCCGAGGATGCGGGAGTCGTCGGCGGCGGCGGTGCGCAGGTCGAACAGCTGGCGTTCGGCGGCGGTGACGCCGGCGTCGAGGAGTTCGCGCAGTTCGTCGGCGTACCGGTCGAGGTCCTCGGCGGTCAGCGGGCGGCCGCGTTCGCCGTCGTCGCTCGCGGGGCGCGCCGGCTTCTCGGGGGGCGTGCCGTCCGCGCCGCGGGGTCCGGGCACCGCGGCGCCGGCGGCCGGGCCGGCCGCGCCGGGCAGCCCGAGGAGCTCGGCGAGCCGCTCCTCCTCGGCGAGCGAGGCCGCGGCCCGGTGCTCGGCGACGCCGGCCTGCTCCGCCGCACGGGCGGCGTCGGCGGCCCGCGCGGCGACCAGTTCGGCGCGGGACTCGGCGGCTGCCGCCTCCCTGGCCCGGTCCGCGGTGGCCCTGGCGCTCTCGCGGGCGGCGTCCCAGACGGCGACGGCGGCCTGCTCGGCGTCGCTGGCGGCGAGCGCGGCCCGGGCGGGGTCGGCGTCGGGTGCGGTGTCGTCGAGCCAGCCGGCGCGGACGGCCTCGGTGGTCTCCTGCTCGACCTCGGCGAGCCGCTGGCGCAGGTGGCCGATCTCGCTGCGGGCCCGCTGGGCCTCGGTGGCGGCGGTGGTGGCGTCGCGGTGGGCGGCCTCGCCGGTCTCCTGGAGGGTCGCGGAGCGCGCCTCGATCTCGTCGGCGTGCAGCTCGCCCCGGGCGGCGGCCGCGTGCAGGGCGCGGACCAGGTCGGTGGCGGCGGTGGCCCGGGCGGCGAGCGCGGGGGCGGCGTCCCGTTCGGCCTCGCGGATGGCGGCGGCGACGCGGGTGGCGCGGTCGGCGGCCGCGCGGTGGCGCAGCACGGACTCGGCGGCCTGCCAGGCGGAGTGGAGGGTGCGGGCGTCGGCGAGTTCGCGCTTCTGCGCGGCGGCGGCCTTCTCGGCGGCCGTGAGGGCCAGCGAGGCGTGCCGGTAGGCGAGTTCGGCGGCGACGCGCGCGCTGTGGCGGCGCGCCCGGTCGGCCTCGGCGACGGTCTGCTCGGCGGACCCCGTGCGCTCGCGCAGCTCGGCGGCGCGGGCCCGCTCCTGCGTGACGCGTGCGGTGAGCCGGCGGGCCAGGGTGCGGGTGCGGCGCTCGGCGCCGGCGTGGATGTCGCGGGCCCTGGCGCGGGTCTCCGCGGCCTCGACGATGCGGCCGAGCAGGTCGACGGAGCCGGCGGTGAAGTCCCGCTCGGCGATGAGTTCGGCGCGGCGGCCGAGCTTGTTGCCGAAGCCGCTGACGAGGTCGGCGAGGCCGTCGGTGTCGCGGGTGTCGGTGACCGCGCGGAGCAGCAGGTCGGTGAAGTCGGAGTCCTTCTTGACCGCGAAGAGGCCGGCCGCCTCGCCCTCGTCGGCGTTCATCTCGCGCTGGTAGCGGAAGAGTTCGGGGTCGAGGCCGAGCTCGCCGAGGTGCTCGTTCCAGCGGTCGTGGATCTCCTCCCAGTGGATCTCCAGGTGCGGGTAGGCCTTGCCCGCCTCCGTGACCGCGTCCCGGAAGCCCTTCATGGTGCGCCGTCGGCCGCGGGCCCCGGAGACGCCCTCGTCGGGGCGGCGCACGGCGGTGGACTCGGCGACGGGCAGGCTGTCCAGGCTGAGTCCGGGTCCCGGCCGGAAGGAGTACCAGGCCTCGGCGAACTTGCGCGGGTCGTTGGACACCTGCCGGCCCCGCCACTCGCTGACCTTGCCGACGACGACGCTCTCACCGGTCCTGGTGTGCTGCCACTCCAGCGCCACGTGTCCGCAGTCGTCGGCGAGGAGGAACTTGCGCAGCACCCCGGAGCTGGCGCCGCCGAGCGTGTTGCGGTGGCCCGGCAGCATGACCGAGAAGATCAGCTTGAGCAGGACGGACTTGCCGCCGCCGTTCTCCAGGAACAGCACCCCGGCCGGGGCGGGCCTGCGCGGCGGTCCGGTGGGCTCGTCCGCGAAGAACTCCGCCTGGGTGGGGGCGGGGTCGGGCACCGGCTCGCCGACGCCTCGCAGGTCCAGGACGGTGTCGGCGTAGCGCGCGCCGGCGGGGCCGATGGAGTAGAGGCGGACCCGGGACAACTCGTACATGGCGGCGGACTCTCGTCGGTCTCTTGGGAGGGCGGGGGCTCGGGGGCGGCGGCGGGCCGTCAGGCGTGGAAGGGCAGTCCGGCGTCGGCGACGAGGTCGAGGTCGTCCCCGTCGTCGGGCGGCAGCAGCGTGGCGCTGCCGTCGGACACGGGGACGACGCCGAGTTCGAGGAGCTCGGCCATGGCGGCGCTGCCCGCCATGTCGCGGACCTGCAGCTGGTAGCGGGCGGTGGTGCGGTAGGAGCCGCCGGCGTCGTCGCCGGTGCGCTGGAGGAAGCCGGAGTCGGTGAGGAAGGCGACGGCCTTGGCGACGATGCCGGTGGTCGAACCGGCGAGCCGGCGGGCGTCCTTGGTGGCCCCGGTGGAGGTGCGCCGGGCGTAGACCCGCCAGGCGGCCTCCAGGCCGGGCGCGTCGCTGGCCGGGTCGGTGTTGTCGCCCTGCTCCTCGGCGCGCTCCTCGATCCTCCGGCAGGCCTGGCGGACGAATGCGTCGACGCCGTTGACGGTCAGCCGGCCGATGTAGCCGTCGTCGGCGAGGTCGGCCGGGCGGGGGAAGGCCATGGCGGCGACGGCCAGGTGGGCGAGGCCGTGCAGGAAGCGGTCGGCGGAGTCGGTGGCCGTGCGGCGGGCGTAGTCGCCCATCCGGACGGCGAAGACGGAGTCCTCGGCGGCGGTCACGGCCATCCCGGCGCGCGGGGAGACCTCCAGGACGACGAGGCCGAGCCCGGTGGCGACGGCGTCGGCGAGCCGGGCGAAGGCGGGGTCCTCGCGGTAGCGGCGCAGCAGTTCGCCGTACTCGGCGTCCCGGGCGGGCAGCAGTTTGGGCTGGAGCCCGAACGACACCAGCCGGGCGGCGTCGGCCGCGTCGGCGGGGGTGACGGGCGCGGCCCGCTCCGGCAGGCCCTCGGTGAGGTCGTCGGTCACTGCGTCTCCCAGAGGGGTGCGGGGTCGAAAGGGGTGCTCACGCCGCCTCCGTCCGGTCGGCCGCCATGCCGGCGGCGTCGAGCAGCGCGGTGCCGACGATCAGGTCGGCGCCGCCGAACTCCTCGTCGTCGAGCTCGGTGCCGTCGTCCACGGCGAACAGCAGGCGTCCCTCGCCCTGCCGGTAGGCGGTGCCGACGGCGGGGCTCGCGGCGTGGACGGCGAGGAGCGCGAGCAGGTAGGGCAGTTCGGGGTCGCGGCGGCGGGCCTCGGCGAGCAGCCCGGAGAGCCTGCGCGGGGCGTCGGGCGGCAGGTCGAGCAGCTCGCGGGCGGCGGCGAGCTGCTCCTCGCTGAACCGGCTGTCGTCGGGGGTGGCGATGAGGTCCGGTTCCGGCATCTCCGCCCCGAGGTGCTCGCGTTCGACGGGCGGGGTGAGGAGGATGTCGACGAGGTCGCCGAGCCGGACGGCGGGGGTGGTGCGCAGTCCCGCGCCGCGGGCGAAGAAGGCGTCGGTCACCTTGACCGCGGACTCCAGGGGCAGCGGCAGGACGGGGGCGAGCAGCTGCCCGTGGAGGTCGAGCCCGGCGCCCGGGCGGTGCGGGGCGAAGGCCTGGCGGTCCTGCTCGGCGCGGAACAGCGGCCCGGCCTCCAGGAGGCGGGACTGCAGCTGGGTGTGGCGGCGGATGCAGTCCTTGACGATGTCGACGAGTTCGGCGGCGCGGCGCTTGTGCTCGGCGGTCCGCGGGTCGGAACCGGTCTCGGCCTCGTCGCGGGCCTTGCGGATGTTGGTGAGGATCGCGTTCTCGTGGCGGTAGCGGTCGGCGACGTGGTCGAGCGCCTCGGCGATCATGTCGGGGACGGTTTCCAGCCAGTCGACCGCGCGGACGTTGCGCCGGGTGGCGTCGAGGGTGCGGCGCAGGGTCTCGGCGAACTGCACGGTGCGGTAGCGGGCCTGCTCGGCGGCGAGCTGGGCGTCGGCGAGCCGGCCCCGGCTGATCAGCACCTCCAGCTTGACCTCGGCGGCGATCTGCGCGCTGGTCACGTCGGTGTCCAGGGCGCCGACCAGGACGTTGACGGCCTCGTCGGTGGTGCGCAGGTAGACCCCGCCGCCGTAGCCGGGGACCTCCTCGATCAGCTTGAAGTCGTAGTCGCGGCGGACGTAGGCGCCGTCGGGGGCGAAGGTGCCGTAGACGGCGCGGAAGCCGCGGTCGACGCTGCCGACGTTGATCAGGTTCTCCAGGACCCAGCGGGCGACCCGTTCGTGCTCGGTGGCGGGGCGGGAGGGGGCCTGGGCGGCGACGCGGGGCAGCAGCCTGGCCACTATCTGCTCGTGGTCGGCCCCGGTGTCGAAGTCCATGTTGAGGGTGACGAGGTCGATGGCGGCGAGGGCGATCTCCGCCATGGCGTAGACCGAGTACTCGCCGGCCAGGTTCGCCTTGCGCGCGTCGAGGTCGTGCAGCGGTGCGGTGCAGGCCAGGGCGCGCAGACGGCGGGCCAGGCCCTCGTCGGCGGCCGGGCCCGGCGCCGGGGAGGGGAAGGCCTTGGCCGGGGCTGGAGCAGTCACGACGAGAAGATTAGGCGGTCCCACTGACAACGGCCCAAACGGCGCGGATGCGCCCAGACGCCGCAAGGGTTCCGGGCCCGGGCGTGCGCCCGCCGTCCGCGCGACCCGCGACCGTCGCGCTCACGATCTTGCGCGTCGTAGTCTCGGACGACCGGTCGCCCTACCGGAGGACGCCGTAGCCGAGGAGCCGTGGTGCACGATCCCGATGGACCCCGCAGCAGCACCGGCCGACCGGCCGTCGTCCTCGACCTCAACGCCGATCTCGGCGAGGGCTTCGGCCGCTGGACGCTGACCGACGACGAGGCGCTGCTGTCGGTGGTGACCAGCGCGAACGTGGCGTGCGGCTTCCACGCGGGCGACCCGTCGACCATGCGCCGCGTCTGCGAGTCGGCGGCCGCCCGCGGGGTGCGGATCGGCGCCCAGGTCTCCTACCGCGACCTGGCCGGTTTCGGCCGGCGGGCGATGGACGTGCCGCCCGAGGAGCTCGCCGACGAGGTGGCGTACCAGATCGGCGCCCTGGACGTCTTCGCCCGGGCGGCCGGCTCGCGGGTCGCGTACGTGAAGCCGCACGGGGCGCTCTACAACCGGGTGGTGGCCGACGAGGAGCAGGCGCGGGCCGTGATCGCCGGAGTGCTGCGGGCGGGCGCCCTCCCCGGCGCCGGAGCGCCCGGGGGTCAGGGCCTCGCCGTCCTGGGCCTGCCCGGCTCGCGGCTGCTCGCCGCCGCCTCCGAGGCCGGACTGCCCGCCGTACGGGAGGCGTTCGCCGACCGCGCCTACACCCGCGAGGGCCGGCTGGTCCCCCGGCGCGAGCCGGGCGCGGTCCTCCACGACCCCGACGCGGTGGTCGGGCGGTCGGTCGCGCTGGCCACCGGGGAGGGGGTGCCGGCGGCGGGCGGCGGCCGGGTGGACGTGGCGGCCCGGTCGCTGTGCCTGCACGGGGACACGCCCGGAGCGGCGGCACTGGCCGTCCGCGTCCGCGACGCGCTGCTGGCCGCGGACGTGACGCTGGAGCCCTTCGCGTGAGCGCCCGCCGGGACGGGTCGGTAGACGGCCCCGGGCGGGGTCTGCGCGTCCGCCCCGTCGGCCGCCGCGCGCTGCTCGTCGAGCTGGGCTCGGCGGCGGAGGTCCAGGCCCTGCACGCCGAGCTGCTGCGCCGCCGCGCGGCCGGCCTGCTGCCGGCCGTGCGGGAGATCGTCCCCGCCGCCGGCACGATCCTCCTGGACGGCCTCGACGCCCCGGACCGGCTCGCCGCCGAGCTGCCCTCCTGGGACGTGCCGCCGCTCACGGAGACCGACGCGGGCCGCGTCACCGTGCCCGTACGGTTCGACGGTCCTGACCTCGCGGAGGTCGCCGGCCTGTGGGGGGTGCGGCCCGAGGATGTGCCGGACATCGTCACCGGCCTGCCCTTCCGGGTCGCCTTCTGCGGCTTCGCCCCCGGTTTCGGCTACCTGACGGGCCTGCCCGACGCGCTGCACGTCCCGCGCCGGGACACGCCCCGCACGGCCGTCCCCACCGGATCGCTCGGTCTGGCCGGGGGCTACGCGGGCGTCTACCCGCGCTCCTCCCCCGGCGGCTGGCAGCTGATCGGCACCGCACAGACCGTCCTGTGGGACCCGGCCCGCGATCCCGCGGCCCTGCTCGCGCCCGGCGCCCGGGTGCGGTTCACCGACGCCGGCGCCGACGCCGACACACCGACCGACGGCCCCGGGAGCCCGGCATGAGCCTGGAAGTCGTCCGACCGGGACCCCTGACGACCGTTCAGGACCTCGGCCGCCCCGGCCACGCCCACCTGGGCGTGCCGCGCTCCGGCGCGCTCGACGAGGCCGCGCACCGGCTCGCCGCGCGGCTCGTCGGCAACCCGCCCGAGGCGGCCTGCCTGGAGTCCACGCTGGGCGGCCTCGCCCTGCGCGCCGCCGCACCGCTCACGGCGGCCGTCACGGGCGCCTTCTGCCCGGTTGGCGTGGACGGCCGCCCGGCACCCTGGGGCGCGCCCTTCCGGGTGCCCGCGGGAGCCCTCCTGGAGCTCGGCCGGGTGACCCACGGGGTACGGGCCTACCTCGCCGTGGCCGGCGGTGTCGCGGTGGACCCGGTGCTCGGCAGCCGGTCGACGGATCTGCTCTCCGGTCTGGGCCCCGCCCCGCTCGCCGCCGGCGACGCGCTCCCCGTGGGCCCCGCACCCGGCCCGCCCGCCCTCGCGGACGTCGTCCCGTGGCCGGGGCCCCCGGCCGAACTGGTCCTGCCGTTCCACCCCGGTCCCCGCGACGACTGGTTCGCGCCGGACGCCGCCCGGCGGCTGGCCCGCGCGGCCTACCGGGTCTCCCCCGCGAGCAACCGCATCGGACTGCGGACCGAGGGGCCGCCCGTCGAACGGGCCGGGCGCGGCGAGCTGGCCAGCGAGGGCATGGTCCTGGGCGCGATCCAGGTCCCCCCGAACGGCCTTCCCGTGGTGTTCCTCGCCGACCACCCCACGACGGGCGGCTACCCCGTCATCGGCGTGGTCCCCGAGGAGGCGCTCCCGGCCGCCGCTCAGGCAGCCTCCGGCACGCCGCTGCGGTTCGTGCCCCTGAGCGGCAGTTGACCGAGGGCCGCCACCACCGCGCGGGCGGCACTCAGTTCGAGCGCCGTTCCGCCTCCGCGCCGCTCGTGCCGGATCTCGGCGGCGGCGAGCAGCAGCAGTTGCGGGAGCAGGTCACCGCACCGGCGCAGCACCCACCCGGTCCCGGTGGTCGCGAGCAGCCACAGGGACGCCGCCCGCGCGGGCGCGGGCCGGTCGGGTTCGAGCCGGGGGCGGGGCCCGGGGGCGAGCCCGCGGGCCGACAGCAGGACGTGGAACCCTGCGGCGAGCCGGCGGTGGCCCCGTTCGGAGGGGTGCAGGCGGTCCCCGCTGCGGAACTCCGGGCCGGGCGGGGGCGACGCCGCGTGCAGGTGCACGGCGTCGTAGCGCCGCGACAGCTCGTGGACGACGGCGTTGACCGCCCGCTGCCGGCGGGCCAGCGGCCGGGCCAGCGGGGCGGGCAGGCCGATCAGGGCGCCGGGGTCGGGCAGGCAGGCCGTCAGGACGACGGTGCCGCGGCCGGTCAGCTCGGCCAGGACGGTGTCGAGCCGTCGGGCGTAGGCGTGGATGTCGAACGAGCACCGGAGGGTGTCGTTGACCCCGACGACGACGGAGGCGAGGTCGGGGTCGAAGGCGAGCGCCGCCGCGAGCTGGCCGCGGACCACGTCGGCGCTCACCGCACCGCTGACGGCGAGGTTGAGGAACTCCGCCGGCTCGGGCCCGGCGGCGAGTCCGCCGGCGAGGAGAGCGGCCCAGCCCCGCGGGCGGCCGCCGGACACGGGGTCGCCGACGCCCGCGGTGAGGGAGTCACCGAGGGCCGCGAACCGCGGCGCGCGCACGGTGCTCATGCGGCGGTCCTCGATTCCCGCGGCACCGGCAGGTCGTGCGCGGCGAGGAACGCCTCCACGGACGCCTGCCAGCCGAAGAGTTCGGCGCGGGCGCGGGCCGCCCCGCGGCGCGCGGGGGCGGGCCGGTCCAGGAGGGAGAGGACGGCCTCGGCGAAGCCCTCCCCGGTGTCCGGGGCCACGGCGCCGGCGTCGCCGACCACCTCCGGCGACGCCGAGGACGCGCTGACCACCACCGGGGTCCCGCAGGCGAGGGTCTCCAGGGCGGCGAGGCCGAAGGTCTCGGCCGGTCCCGGCGCGAGACCGACGTCCGCCGTCGCCAGGATCCGGGCCAGGTGCTCGCGGTCGGCGACGTGCCCGAGGAAGGTGACCGGCAGGCCGGCGGCGCGTTCGGCGAGCCGGCGGCGCAGCGGGCCCTCGCCGACCACGAACAGTTCCGCGCGGGTGCCGCGGGCCAGGAGGGCGGCGAGCGCTTCCAGGGCGATGCCGGGCCGCTTCTCCACCGAGAGCCGGGAGCAGAGCACCAGGCGTACGCCCGCGCCCCGCAGCACCGCCCGGGAGTCCCTGGACCGGGGGTGGAAGACCTCCGGGTCGACGCCGAGCGGGGCGCGGACCACGTTGCGGGCACCGCAGCGGACGAACTCGCGCTCCGACCACTCGGTGGTGCAGACGATCCTGGAGTACACCAGCGACGTCCGCCGGTTGAGCCGGTCGGCGACGTGGCGTGCGGGACCGGGCGGTACGCCCCAGCTGCCCAGCACCCCGCCCGCCGCCTCGTGGGAGACCATCACCGAGGGCACTCTGGCCCGGCGCGCCCAGACCCCCGTCCAGCGGAGCGTGGTGCGGTCTGACACCTCGATCCGGTCCGGCTCCAAGGCGTCGAGGAGCCGGGTGAGGCGGGGGCGGTCGACGAGGACCCGGTAGCCGCCGCTGCCCGGGACGACCGGTCCCGGCAGGGTGATCACCTCGCCCTGGGCGTCGGACCACCGCGCGAACCGGGCGCCGGGCACCACGAGCACCGGTTCGTGGCCGTGCGCCCGGTAGCCCGCGCCCAGTTCGCGCAGCGCGGTCCGCAGTCCGCCCGACCGCGGCGCGACGAAGTTGGCCACGCGCACGATCCTCATGCCGCCACCGCCGTCCGGGCGTGGAGCACCTCGGCGTAGTGGTCGAGGAGCAGGTCCCCCACCGCCTCCCAGGTGCGCCCCTCCACCAGGCGCCGGCCCGCGCGCCCGAAGGCCGCGCGGCGCCCGGGGTCGGCGAGCAGGCCGGTCACGGCGTCGCGGACGGCGACGGCGTCACCCGGCGGGACGAGGAATCCCGTGCCACCGTGCCGGACGAGATCGCGCGGACCGCCGGCGGCAGGGGCGATCACGGGGAGCCCGGAGGCCATCGCCTCCTGCACGGTCTGGCAGAAGGTCTCCTGGGGACCGGTGTGGGCGAACACGTCGAGCGAGGCGTAGAGGCGGGCGAGCTCGGCCCCGGTGCGCTGGCCGGCGAAGACCGCCCCGGGGAGCGCCGCCCGCAAGGACTGCTCCGCGGGTCCGGCTCCCACGACGACGACCCGCACCCCGTCGAGTCGGCAGACCCCGGCGAGGAGCTCGACCCGCTTCTCGGGGGCGAGCCGTCCGACGTAGCCGACGATCAGCTCGCCGCCGGGCGCGAGGGCGCGGCGCAGTGCCGCGTCCCGCAGCCCGGGGCGGAACCGGGCGGTGTCCACGCCTCGCGGCCACAGGTGGACGCGGGGCACGCCGTGGTCCGCGAGGTCGCGCACGGCGGCGGTGGAGGGGGCCAGGGTGCGGTCGGCGGCGGTGTGCACGGCGCGCAGCCGGCGCCAGGCGAGGGAGCCGCCGGTGCCGAGGTAGGTGCGGGCGTATCCGGCCAGGTCCGTCTGGTAGACCGCGACGGCCGGCACACCGAGACGGGCCGCGGCCGCCATGCCCCGGGCGCCGAGCACGAACGGACCTGCCAGGTGCACGAGTTCGGGCCGGTGGGCCTCGATCGCGGTGGAGAAGCGGCGGCCGGGCAGTGCGATCCTGACCTGGGGATACCCCGGCAGGGGCAGGGAGGGCACCCTGACCACGGGGCAGGGCGCGGCGGTCTGCTCGGCGGAGTCGGCCGGGGCGGGGGCGACGACCAGGACGTCGTGCCCGCGGCGGACGAGGTGGCGGGCGGTCTGCAGGGTGCAGTGGGCCACGCCGTTGACGTCGGGGGGGAAGGACTCGGTCACGATGGCGACTCGCATGGGAGTGTTCTCGCCGGGTCCGGGGTGGTGGGGTCGACGTGGATCTGTCCGGCCGCCCAATTTCGTATGAGCGTTCGTGTCCGGCTCCCGTCGCCGGAGTACCGGGGGGCGCACGCCGGAGCACACGCCCCCCGGGGGCCGGGTCAGACGGCGGTGGCGTCCGGGCCGATGCGGCTGCGGACGGCGCTCTGGACGTCGTCCTCCTCGGCGGGATCGGCGGCGAGCCTGCGGAGTTGGTCCACGACGCGCGCGTCGCCGGTCTCGGCGTGGCGGGCGGCGAGCTCCCTGGTGGTCTCCTCGCAGTCCCAGAGGCACTCGACGGCGAACCCGGCGGGGAAGCCGGAGTCGGTGGCGGCCAGCGCCCGGGCGGCGCGGCCGCGCAGGTGGGAGGAGGCGGTCTCGCGGTAGACGTGGCGCAGAACGGGGGCGGCGCAGGCGATGCCGAGCCGTCCGGTGCCGTCGACCAGGGTCCACAGGGTCGGTGCGTCGGGCCCCTCGCCGCGGACGGTCTCCCGGAGCGCGGCCAGGACGAGCGGGGCGTCCTCGGTCCCGCCCCGGCAGGCGAGGACCCTGGCGGCGGCCGCGCCGAGCGCGTCGGGCCGGCTCGCCCAGCGGCGGGCCCGGCCCACGGCGGACACGCTGCGCATCCGCTCGAAGGACTCGACGGCGGCGTCGGCCACAGCCCCCGAGGGCCCGGACGCGGCGGCCTCGATGAGGTCGAGGACGGCCGGGTCCTGGGACTCGGCGAGGTAGCGCAGCGCGGTGCAGCGGGCCCCTTCGGAGCCGTCGCGGGCGGCGGCGAGGATCTGCGGCCGGTCCTCGGGGCCGGCGACGGCGGCGAGGCAGCGGGCGGCCGGGACGTACATCGGGGTGCCGCGGTCGTGGCCCGCCTCGGCCCATTCGAAGACCGCTCGGACGCTCCAGCCGGGCCGGGGTCCGGTGCTGCTGAGCTGGCGCTGCCAGCGGTCGAACGACCCGCGCTCGCGGGCGGCGCGCACCCGGCCGCCGACGGCCTCGCGGGGGTCCTCGGCCCACAGCCGCCAGGGCCGCGGTTCGAACGCGTCCCGGACGGCGGCGGTCAGTTCGGCCTCGCCCTCCGGGGTGTGCGGGAAGCGGGCCAGGACCGCGGGGGCGAGCCGGCGCAGGCCGGCGTCGGAGTCGCGCAGGGCGAGCTCGTCCAGGGCCCAGGCCCACCCGGCGCCCTGGGACGCGTAGCGGCGCAGCAGGGACAGGGCGTCGCCGCGTCCGTAGGAGGCCAGGTGGCCGAGGACGGACAGGGCGAGGCCGGTGCGTTCCTCGCGGTCGTCGAGGACGTCGTCGGGGTGGAAGAGGTGCTGTTCGATGTCCTGGAGCCCGCCGTCGAGGTCGAGGTAGAGCCGCGCGTAGTAGAGCGAGCGGTTCTCCACCTGCCAGTCGTGGCGGGGGTCGCGCAGGACGCAGTGGTCGAGCGCGGCGAGCGCGTCCGCGCGGGGCGCGGTGAGCGCGTGCAGGGTGCCGTCGCCGCGGCCCCGCTGCAGCAGTCCGAGGAGCGTGCCGCTCGGCGCTATGCCGTTCTCGGGCACGGAGGACCGGAATGACGGGGAAGTCATGGAAGAAGCCTCACATCAAGCTGTCGACGCAACCGGGGGACCGCTCGTCTACCTGGCCGCGCGACAACACGTCAGTGGAGCGCCCGTCGTCCTGTGCTTGGCGGTAACCATCTTCCTCTGCCTCTCGGTCGGTGGCCCGGATGCCGGGCCCCAGGGGGTGGGACTCACACGTTCCGCTTCGGGCTTCGAGTGCCCGGACCCGAAACGGTGAACCTCGTCGTCATGATGACCCACGGCTTTTCCCCGCCGCGACCACATTTACGGAGACCCCCCGGAAACCGTGCGGCTACTGGGCTGCGAAGCGTTCCAGCAGGTCGGGCCTGCCGAACATGCGGGCCGTCTCGACGGCCGAGGGCGCCCCGGCGGCGGGGTCGGCGCCACCCTCGAGCAGCGCGGCGACCACCTCGTCCTCGCCCTTGAAGACGGCGCCGGCGAGCGGCGACTGACCGCGGTCGTTGACTCGGTCGGGGTCGGCGCCCCGGGCGACGAGTGCCCGCACCGCGGCGGCGTGGCCGTGGTAGGCGGCGAGCATCACCAGGGTGTGGCCCTGCTCGTTGGTCAGGTTCGCGGGCACCCCCGCGTCGACGTAGGCGGCCAGCTGTTCGGCGTCGCCCCGCCGGGCCAGGTCGAAGACCTTGCCGGCCAGTTCGACGACCTCGGGGTCCGGGGTCTCGCTCATCGAGCCGTCCGCCTTCCTGCCGGGCACGGCGCCGCCGCCGTACGGGTGAATCGACAGCGTACTGCCCGTCACCCCACATGGCGGGGGCCTCGGGTGGCAAAGATCACCGCGGACGGTCCGGCGCATCTCCAGAGATCGACTCGGCTCTGCCAACTCGGTGAATATTCAAGAAATTCACCCGATTGCACCTTTTGTCGTATAGATACATGCTGTGAGCCTGGAAGCACTCATGGTGACTGTCCCCCTCAACCAGGAGAACCTCATGATTCTGTCGATCTCGGGCGTGGTCCTGCTCGGCATCATCGTCTTCCTCTTCTTCCGCAAGGACGGGCTGAAGGCGTCGCACGCCCTGGTCTGCGCGCTCTTCGGCTTCTACCTCGCGGGCACCGCGATCGCCCCCAGCATCAAGGCGGGAGGCGCGAGCCTCGCCAGCCTGCTCGGCGGCATCAAGTTCTGACCCGTCCCCCCCCACCCTCCCAGGAGACAGCCGTGGCCCGGCGACCACTGACCCGCATCCTTGACCGCGGCACCGCTTCGATCGCCAGGAGCCGTGAGCTGGCGCGTTCGGCCGCCGACAGCGCCACGGATGTCTTCCATCCGCTCATCTCCCTCAGCCGGGGGCTGCGCAAGCTCGCAGCCCTCGCGCGCGCCCGGTGGGCCGCGACCCCCAAGGAGCGCCGCGGCCCGACCCTCTTCGTGGCGGCGGCCTGCGTCCTGGTCGTCGCCCTCATCCCCTACGGCCCGCTGCTCGCCATGATCGCCCTGATGGGCGCGGCGGCCTGGGCGGGCCGGCAGCCCCGCACCCCGGCCGACACCGGCCCGGACCCGGCGCAGGGCGAGCGGCTCCAGGCGCTGTACGAGGCGCTGGTGCCGTACTTCTCCGTCGCGGAGGACCCCGATCCCCTCTACGCCCACGGCGGCGACCGGGACCGGGCCTTCGTCGCGCACTCCTTCGACGACGACGGCCGCGTCGGCGCGCTCACGCTGCGCTACCCCGCCTACTTCGCCGACGGCGATCCCGCCGAGCGGGCCCGCGTCGAGCAGCTGCTGCACGCCAAGGCGGGGCGCGGCCGCGAGTACCGCTTCGACTGGGACGAGGAGTCCAACCAACTCGCGGTCACGGTGCTCCCCGCCCTGCCCACCGACATCGCCGCCCAGCGCTTCGTGACCACCCCGGGCGAGACCGTGCTCGGATTCACCGACGCCGACGCCTCTCCGCGGACCGTCCCGGTCGCCGACGGCGGAGAGGGGCGGGACGCTCCCCCGGTGGTCTGGCGCACCGGCCCCCGCTCCACCGAGCCGCACCTGCTGGCCGTCGGCCACCCCGGCGGCGGCGCCACCACCCTGCTGCGCTCCGTCGCGATCCAGGCGCTCCAGCACGGTGACGTGGTGGTGGTCGACGGCGGCGGCACCGGCGAGTACGCCTGCCTGACCGGCCGCCGGGGCGTCCTCGCCGTCGAGTGCGGGCTCTCCGGGGCGCTCGCCACCCTGGAGTGGGCCGCCCACGAGACCGAGCGCCGGCTGATCGCCCAGAACCGCGCCCGGCAGGCGGGCCACACCCCGCCCGAGGACACCCGCCGCCCCCTGTGGGTGCTCCTCGACCGGCCGGGCGTGCTGGCCGACCTGGCCGGGGCGGACGGCCGCGACCCGCAGGCGCTGCTCCAGGTGCCGCTGCGGCACGGCCGGGCGGCGAACGTCACCGTCGTGGTCGCCGAGCAGTTCGACTGCCTGGACGGGCTGAGCGAGGCGGTCCGCTCGCACACCCGGGTCCGGGTCGTGCTCGGCGCGGCCTCCGCGCGGGAGGCCGAGGCCGTCCTCGGCGTTCCGCCGCACACCACCCCCACCGGCCAGGTGCCCCCGGGCCGCGGCTACGCCCGGCTGGGGTCGGGCCCGGTGCTGCGCCTCCAGGTGCCCGCCACGCCCGACCCGTACGACGACGCCACGAGCGAGGCGCACCGGCGGGCGGTGCTCGACCTGCTGCCGGAGGCGACGGAGCGGACCGCACCGGAGGAGCGCTCCGAGCCGCTCGACGAACAGCCGGTGGCCGCGGCCGTCGAGGCCTGAACCCGACGAAGGG
>NZ_JBHWZH010000067.1:0-32260 GCF_042728285.1 Streptomyces sp. NPDC060194
GGCCGCCCCCCTCGCGCCGCCGCGTCTGTTGGTGGGGGGGGGGGGCTCGGGGCTCGTACCGGCGCCCCCGTGGGGGGGGGGGGTGGCCCCCCCCGCCCCGGGGGGGCCCCACCCCCACACCGTTCCTCCCGTTGGGGATGGCTTGCCGGGTGAAGGTCGAGGGGTGCGAACGCCCTCGTTTTTCACTAAGCTGAAGCTATCGAGGTTTCTGCAAAAAGTCAACGCTCCGAGGTTTCCTCGGTTCTCTGAAAAATGAGGTCTGATGCCAGCCCGCCGCTTCGATCGAGCCCGCGTACGCGCGGTACGTCGAGCTGCCGAGATCTCGCAGTCCGAGGTGGCGTCAGCCCTCGGTGCGGCGGACTCGACGGTGGCGGGGTGGGAGCTGGGCTCCAGCGCCCCGGACCAGGAGAAGCTGTCCGCGCTGGCCGCGGTGCTCAAGAAGCCGCTGGACGACCTCTTCCCCCGCGACGGCCTACCCGACCTCACTGACCTGCGCTGCGACGCCGGCCTCTACCGCTACGAGATGGCGGCGGTCATCGGCACCAAGAGCGCCGGTCCGGTCGCCGGCGCGGAGAACGGCGTCCGGCGCCTGAAGGACAGGTACCTTCCCGACCTGGCCGAGGCGTACGGCGTCTCGGCCGACGAGGTGCGGCGGGCCCAGGAGCGATCGATGGCCAAGGCGCGCGGCGAGGAGGTGGAGGGCGACGCCCCCACCGATGTCGCGACCGAAGAGCCGCCCCGATCGCTGGCCGAGAAGATCACCTTCCTCCTGGAGGGTTCCTACCCGGCGGGGGCCCGCCCGACGGACATGGAGATCGCGGAAGCCGTGAACGCGCACGCGGGCTCGGGGGTCACCACAGCGGAGAAGATCGAGACCCTGCGCACCGGCGCCGGTGATGCGGGAGCTCCTGCCCCGATCGTCCTTGAGGGGCTCGCCCACTTCTTCGGTGTGACGCGCCTGTACTTCGAGCCCGACGACGCCGTCGCCCGACAGGTCTACGAAGGGCTCCACCTGCTGTCCGCGGCCAAGAGCGGCAAGATCGGCCGCGTCCGCGCCCGCGGCCTCGGCGTGGAAGGCCTCCCGCCCGACGTCCTCTCCCTCCTCAACGAGCTCGCAACGGACTTTCAGAAGAAGACCGAGCCCGGCGCGGACAGGTGACGTACCGCTCATGACGCTGCTCTGTCGCAGGAGCTGAGGAGCAAAGTCGAACCACGATCGCTGGATGACGGAGGCCCGTGGCGCTCCTCAGCGTCACGGGCTTCCGGTCACAAGCGAGTTGGCCGCCGACTACACGTTGTGAGCTACGGGAGTGTCCTCGCGTAGCTCGTACTCATCCTCAGCCAATCGCCACTCGGGGTGGAAGTCACGGTGGCCGTCGTACGCAGCGACGAGCGCGCGGATCGGTGGGCTACGGAAGTCCTGCGAGAGTCCGGCCCACACTTCCACGGCCGCCCTCTTCCAGAAGACGCCTCCCTCGTTTCCCTCTACCAGCCGCGGCATCTCTTCCACCCAGTCCATGATCCGGCGCTTCGCCTCGACATCGGCGAGGACCCGAGCCTGCAACTTCGCCTGGCTCTGATTCTTGCCGGGCTTGAGCGCGCGAGCCATGGCTTCGTCCTCGTCAAGACGGGCCCTGAGGAAGTTCTTCATGGCCGCGAAGTTGTCCGCTCTCATCGCTGTTGCCCCCTGATTTTCGTCGTGAGGGCCATCATCCGGAGGACCAATCAGCCCATGAGCACTTTCAGTGGATCTCCCGGGAGACGCAGCCGCGCGTGGTATGTGACACCCGTACGTGTTTGGCCGATTCGATCACGATGATCACGAACCGCTGCAAGGTCGACCGACGCGGCATCTCCCGTGCGCACCAGCGATGCAGGCTGGGATGCCCCGTTCCTGCTGACCGGAAGTCTCTGAGACGAGGCGTTGGAAGGCCGCACTCACTCGGTCGGTGTCTCGGATTCGCCTCACATGCCGCAGGCGAAGACGGCCCGAACATTCTTCAGCGCACCGAGGTCCGCCAGCGGGTCGCCGTCGACCAGCAGTAGGTCCGCGCGGTAGCCGGAAGCGATCCGGCCGGTCACGGAGCCCAGGTTCAGTGCCGCAGCCGCCTCGGACGTCGCCATGTCGAGGATCGACGCGTTCGGCAGGCCCAGGTGGGCGTAGAAGGAGAGCGCCGGGACCAGGCCGTCGAAGTCGGCGCGCTGCACGCCCGCGTCCGTGCCGGCCACAAGGCGCACGCCCGCGTCCGACATCTGCCGCACCAGGTCGAACATCGCCGCGGCGCGCTCCTCGCCGAAGATGCGGGGGAGCATCTGCCAGTGCGGGCTGACCGCCGGGCAGACGGTGATGCCCTTGTCGATGATCTGCTTCACGACGTCCGGGCGGAAGTCGAGGCCGCCGTCCGTCATCCAGGTGCAGTGCTCGATCGTGTCGACGCCCGCCTCTACGGCCGCCGCGATGCCGTCGGCTCCGTGGGCGTGAGCCGCGACGGGGACGCCTGCGGCGTGGGCCTCCTCCACGAGGGCGGCCAGTTCCTCGGCGGTAAACTGCGACTGGTGGCTCTTGGGGCCGCCCTTCGTCAGCCCGCCGCCGGTGACCATGGCCTTGATGACCCCGGCCCCATCCGCGAGGTTCCGGCGGACGAGCCCGCGGATCTCCGCTTCGCCGGAAACCTCGCCGCCGAGGAAGTGGCAGTGCCCGCCGACGGTGGTGGCGGGGGTGCCCGCGGCCACGATCCTCGGGCCCCGAACACGCCCCTCCGCGATCTCACGGCTCAGGCGGAACGCCAGCCCGTCCCGGTCGCCGAGGTCGCGGGCCGTCGTGACGCCGCTGTTCAGCAGCTGTTCCGCTCGGCGCCGCATGTCCCCGAACAGCGTCTCATCCGTCGAGTCCTGGAGCTTGGCCACGGGATCGGGGCTGCCGTCGAAGGCCAGGTGGACGTGCGCGTCGATGAGGCCCGGCAGGATGGTCCCGTCGAACTCGTAGCGCGGCACGTCCATGCCGGCCTGGGCTTCGATCTGGTCCCGCGGGCCGACGGCCTTAATGGACTCGCCCTTGACGAGGACGGCGCCGTTCTCCAGGTACGTACCGGAGTCGACGAGCACTCGGCGACCGGTGATCAGCATTTCGTCTCCTTGGTCATCGCAGGTCATGCGGTGTCTCGCAGTGCTTCGGACACCGCGATCAGTTGTCTCACGTCGGACTGCCGGTCGCTCCCCGAGGCCATGGCGAGCGGGACGACGCGGCGAGGCGCGGAAACGCCTTGACCGACGCGCACCGAGGCTCTGCGGAGCCGGGCGGCCAGCTCCTTCGCGCCGATGTCGAGGACCGTGCCGTCGTTCTCATCGACGAGGTGCGGGCTGATGTCCACCAGTCCGTCCCGGCACTCCACGATGCGGCGGTGGTAGCGCCGGTGCACACCGCGGGCACGCCAGCGGTCCGCCGCGGTCGGGGACGCCGGCCGCAGCACGTTCTCCGGGAACGTCCCCGCCAGCAGCTTCCACAGCGGGTCGAGCCGCCGGTAGTCGCGCCGGTGCTGGAGCCAGAGGCGCGAGGCGGTGATCCGGGACCTGGCACCGGAGTACGTGACGCCCGCCACGAAGAGCAGGATCGATGCCACGAGGCCGAGGGCGACCGTGTTCATGAGCGGTTCCGGCACATGCCCGTCGGTCCACCGGACCGCGACGATGGCGGCGCGGATCGCGCACGCCGCCGCCATCGAGCCCAGGCCGAAAGCGGCCAGCCAGAGACCGGTGGAGTGCGGACGCCGGGACCTCCGTGCGTAGCGGCACGTCCACCGGCACGCCCAACCGAGCGCGTACATCAGGTAGAGCCCGGCCGCGAGGTAGAAGAAGGCGATCTGCGGGATCGTCATGTCGGCCGTACTGAAGCTGCCGGCGAACACCTCGTGCGGCACCGTCACCGCGGCCGCGGTGATCGCCGTGACGAAGCCCGCCACGACGACGGCCTCCTTGCGCGCCCGGTCGCGAGCCGCTTCCTCGTCGGCCGAGTACAGGTAGAAGCACATCAGGAAGTACACCGTCAGGAGCAGCAGGACGTTCTGGATCAGCTTTGCGGTTCCGTGGCCGGCGACGGTGTCGACGCCGGAGGCCCCGCCGGGCATCGCCACGGGGTAGGACAGCGTGGCGCAGACCAGGCAGAGGGTGACGGACCGCAGGGGCGCGTCACGGGGCGAGCGTCTGAGCTTGTACAGCTTCCAGACGACGGCGGCCACGAGCCCGAGGAGCAGAAGCCCCATGGGTTACAGCCACCCGCGTCGGTCGCCGAGCGCCGACTCGACACGCCGGAGCGAGGGATCGTCCGACAGCGGAGCGGCGGTCTCGAGCAGAGACGACCGCTCCAGAATGATCGTCGCGGCCAGCTCGACGGAGCACTCCTCACCGTTCTCGTACGTGCATCGGCGGGACACGCGCTTGATCGTCTTGGGGTCGAAGACCGGCAGCATGGCGGCCCAGCCCTCGACGAAGACGGCGGTCTCGTCGGCGGCTCCCATGGCCTCGTTCGCGGCGTCCTCCTTCTCCGCCAGGAGGATGTGCCCGACCTCGTGCAGCTTGATGTGGTCCTGGTGGAGGCGGGTCGTCTCCCGCTGGAAGAGGATCACGTCGTACTCGTCGTACTCGATCCACATCCCCGACGGCCCCGGCTTCGGCAGCGACGTCTCCCGCAGGTAGAGCGGGCGCCGGCGCCGCCGGCTGAGTGCCTGGCACAGCTCGTCGACGTCGATCGGCGGAGCGATCCCGAGCTCGTCGAGCTCGCGGCGGATCAGACGGTGCAGGTCGCGCTCCACGGTTCGACTCCCCGCCGGACGCCGACGCCTGAAGCGTCCGCGGTCCGCTCCGTCTCGCACGGGAGTCGTTGACTCCCTGCCTTCCTGACCCTTCTTCTCAGACCACACTGAGCGATTCCTCCAAACAGGCAGGCGATGGTTCCCCAGGACCGGCAGCGGGCCCTGGACAGGTGTTCCTTGGCTCCCCGGGCTGCGACAGGCCTCCGTGACAACCCCACTTCAACCTGCGCTCGCAGATCCCGACAGGTGCTGGGCGACGCTCCAGATGCCCACTTCGAGCACAGAGCATCACAGATGCGAACGCAGAGTCAGTTCGAGTAGGCCATCTCTGCTGCTCTCCCAAGAGCCTCTCCGGACAGTACGCGACGGCTCGGGTGGCGTGCGGCTCGAGAGGCTTGACCGCTGTGGCTGAGTAGGGGTGAGGAGGGTGAAGAGTAGGAAACGCAGCCTTAAAACGGTTTTTCAAGTGCCCGCCAGGGCCCTCGCCTTGCTTCGCGAGGAGCGCTGCCGCGCCACGCGGCCGACCGCTCGCTTCCGTTATCAATCTGAGATATTTGCAACTTCGAGACGCTGCTCGATGACGTAAATATTTCACACATGCAAAGTTATGCGGGTGCTCGTTGCGGTTCCGCTCGACGGTGTACTGGGCGTAGAAGGCATGGGCTGCAAGCGGCTTCGTCGCAGCGCGCTCGCACGTGAGTCGCTCGAAGACGCTTTCGCAGGGGACTCGGAGTCGAGCGTGGTCGTGGTCGAACTGCTGTAGCGAAGGACACGCTCCGCGCTGCCTTGCAGGTGGAACGGGGTACCCGCAGGCCAGACGGCATGTAGCCTGCTTCCGCGGTAGCATTTCCGAAGGCTTGGTATCTGGCTCGGCTGTCCTTTTCATCCCAGTAATGCAGGGCTGAGACCCCCAACTAGAAGCCTGGTCCTGTCTCGGCCAGTTGCCACTGGCCCGGAGCGGCTCCCGCAACCATGACTTGCGACTGACGGGCCGTCCTTATCCCCCCACAGGACCCGTCCTGTGCACGGAGGAAGTACATCAGCATGTCCCACTCGCCGTCTCCTGCCTCGAACTGGTCCGACGAGGTGCCCGTTGACGGCAGTACGCACCTTCCGCCGGACGCCGGCTACGGCAAGGCTCTGGCGAACCAGGGGTACGGCTTCAAGAATGCCGTCGCCGACCTCGTAGACAACTCGATCGATGCGGGCGCGGACAAGATCGTGGTGCACTTCCTGCGCACCGCCGACCGCATCCTCTCGCTCCTCGTCGTGGACAACGGGCAGGGCATGGACGGGGTCGGCCTCGACCAGGCCATGACTGTCGGTCGGCGCCGTGACTACGGGACCAGTGCGCTCGGCATGTACGGCACAGGCCTCAAAGCGGCCTCCCTGTCCAACGCGTCCTCGCTTACGGTGATCAGCCGCACCAAGAAGAGCCAGCCAGCCGGCCGCAAGCTCACTGCGGAAGGCATCGAGGACGCGTTTCGCTGCGACACCGTCGCGCCCGGGTTCGCGCAGAGCCAGATCGACCTCTACGACGGCATGATCGAGTGGCACGGGACCATCGTCCGCTGGGACCGGGTGCGGGAGTTCGAGACTGTTGCCCTGGGGCAGGCCGATGCCCACCTCTCCGAGGCGATAGCCCAGCTCGAAGTCCACCTCGGCCTGTACCTGCACCGCTTCCTCAGCCGCGGCATCAACCTCGACATCGCGGTCTGGGACATCGAGACGGGCGACGAGGTCGACCACACTGCAGTCGAGCCGCTCGACCCATTCGGGTACAAGGTTCCGGGAAAGCCCGGCTACCCGCGGAAGTTCACCGCCCAGATCGAAGGCGTCGGTCCCGTCGCGCTCGAAGCCCACGTCTGGCCGGCCAAGTCCAAGGCGCCCGGCTTCAGCACCGGTCCGGTCAACGAGCGCCAGGGCTTCTACTTCTACCGGCACGACCGGCTTGTCCAGGCCGGAGGCTGGAACGGCGTGCGCACCGCGGACAACAAGCTCTCCCTCGCCCGCGTCGCCATCGACCTGCCCGACGGTTCGGACCAGGTCTTCAGCCTCGACGTCAAGAAGGAAGGCGTCCAGGTCGCGGCCGCCTTCACTGTCGGAGTGACCACTGCAGAGGACGAGGCCGGGAACCCGTTCCGCTCCTTCCTCGCCGACGCCGAGGACGCCTACCGGACCGCCGCTTCGCGGTCGGTCGTGGAGCGGCCCAAGGTGATCCACCCCGGCAGGGGCTTCGACCCCAAGGTCAAGCGGACCGTCGGCCAGGAGCTTCAGGCCAAGGGGGGCGAGGAGCCCATCCGGATGGAATGGGCCTCGCTCCCCGGCGACAAGTTCTTCGACCTCGACCGCGAGGACAACACCGTCCTGCTCAACAAGGAGTACCGCGAGGACTTCAACGACGGTCGGCGCGGAGGCTCCAACGACGCGCCCGTCACCAAGACGCTGCTGTACCTCCTGCTGCAGGACTGCTTCGGGCTGGGCCGATGGGAGCGAAAGCGGCAGGACCGCATCGACTACTGGAATGCGATCATCCTGAGCTCCGTGCATGCCCAGCGCGACCGCCGCAAGCGCTTGGGCCAGTAGAGCTCCCCCCCCCAGACCCTTCGCCCCCGCCTCTCAGGCCCACTACTGGTTGAACCGTCAGAAGGGCCCGTCCCTCCCGGGAGACTCCGTGACCGACTACCTGCTCGACATTCACACCACCGCACTCGCGCCCATGGAGTCCGGCCCGCGCCACTTCGCCAAGTGGGCGGCTCTCGCCGCCGATGAGGACTACCCCGACGCCGACCTCGGCGAGGACACGTTCGCCGCGGTCCTCGCCGCCGACGCCGCAGCGTCCGGACCGCTGACCGCGATCTGGTCCAAGGCCCTCACCAGCTGGGACTTCGCCGAATCGCCCAGCTGGTCCCCGGACACTGCCCCGCGCACCCCCGAGCGTCGAGCCGCCGCCTACGGCCGTCTGGCCTTCGGTGACACTGCCCGGAAGGCCCTGGACGCAGCCGTCCCCGTCCTCACCGCGCCCGCCCCCACCGTCATCAGCCGGGACGACTTCACTCCGTGGTACACGCCGCAGCGCGCCGCCGCCCGGTCCTTCTACTGGAAGTCGTACGCGGGCAAGCTGCGTTCCAACGGCTGGTCCGACACCGCCGTCGCCGGCCTCGACGAATCGTGCCGCACCGTCGTGGAACGGCTCACGGACCCTGAGCAGCAAGCCGCCAAGCAGTCCAAAGGGCTTGTCGTCGGCTACGTCCAGTCGGGCAAGACCGCGAACTTCACCGGCGTCGCCGCCAAAGCCCTCGATGCCGGCTACCGCCTCGTCATCGTCCTCGGCGGCACCCTCAACCTGCTCCGCTCCCAGACCCAGCGCCGCCTCGACATGGAGCTCGTCGGCCAGGAGAACATCCTGCGCGGTGCCGACCCTGCCGACCCGGACACCCTTGTCGACATCGACTACATCGGCGACGACGGGGATTGGGACGACTTCGTCCGGCACGGCGGACGCCCGCGTGACATCGGGGGCTTCGACATCGAGCGGCTCACCGGCCGCAGTACCGACTACACAGGCCTGGCCGGCGGCATCAGCGCCTTGGAAGGCCACAAACACGACCCCTCCCAGCCCCTCTACGATGCAGCCAACCTGCACCGCTCTGCCGCCCGGCTCATGGTCGTAAAGAAGAACAAGGCGGTCCTCACCAAGCTGGTCAAGGACCTGAAGCAGGTCAGGGGGATCCTCGGCGAACTGCCGGTGCTCATCATCGACGACGAGTCCGACCAGGCGTCCGTCAACACCTCCAACCCGAAGAAGTGGTCGCAAGGCCGCACCGAGCGCACTGCCATCAACAACCTGATCTCGCAGCTCCTCGGGCTCCTCCCGCGTGCCCAGTACGTCGGCTACACGGCCACGCCGTTCGCCAACGTCTTCGTCGACCCCGGCGACGGAGGGGACATCTTCCCCAGCGACTTCCTCATCTCGCTTCCCCGTCCCGACGGGTACATGGGGGTCCAGGACTTCCACGACATCGACTCACCCGTCCCCTTCAGCGAGAGGACGATCGCGGACTCCCAGCAGAAGGCTCACGTCCGCGACGTCTACGAGGACGACGCGGAGGACATGCTCCAGGAGGCCATGGACTCGTTCCTCCTGACTGGCGCCCTCAAGCGGTACCGCATCGACAGGGGAGTGCCGGAGAAGAAGTTCCGCCACCACACGATGCTCGTCCACGAGTCCGTCCGGAAGGAGGACCACGCCGAGCTCGCCGAGCGCATCACGGCGATGTGGCACCGGGCCGGCTACAGCTCGACCGCCGGCCACGAGCGACTTGCCGCGCTTTGGGCCAAGGACTTCGCCAGGGTCAGCGCTGTGCGGGCCCCGGACCTGCCCAGCCCGGCTGCATACGACGAACTCAAGCCGTACGTGTACCAGGCCCGTAGCCTCGCCATGAAGGGAGGCAGCCCGGTCATCGTCGTCAACGGCGACTCCGACCGCTACTTCGACCAACTCGACCTCGACTTCGACCGCACCCCCAACGTCTGGAAGATCCTGGTCGGCGGTACGAAGCTCTCCCGCGGTTTCACCGTCGAAGGGCTTACCGTCACGTACTACCGGCGCACCACGCTCCAGGCCGACACCCTGATGCAGATGGGCCGCTGGTTCGGGTTCCGCCCGGGTTACCAGGACCTCGTCCGCCTCTACATCGCCCGGGGCGAAAAGGACGGCACAGGGGCCGAGGCCGCCGACCTCTACGAGGCCTTCGAAGCGATCTGCCGGGACGAGGAGTCCTTCCGCCAGCAACTCGCCCAGTACGCCGAACTGGTCGACGGCCGACCCCAGGTCGTACCCAGCCAGGTCCCGCCTCTGGTCATGCAGCACCTCGACTGGGTCCCGCCGACCGCCCGCAACAAGCGGTTCAACGCCGAACTGGTTGAGATCCGCTCGCCCGGACGACCCGTCGAACCCGCGGTCTACCCCCGCTCCCGGGACGCCCTGCGACGCAACACCGGGCGGTGGCTGCCCCTGCTGCGCCGCTTCGGCACCGAACCGGCACCGTTCGACACCGCCTCCGGCAGGCAGTTCACCGCCCGTACGGCGGTCGTCTCCCACTCCGAACTCCTCAGTGTCCTCACCGCCTTGGAATGGGAGCAGCCCGGCAAGTTCGCCCCTCACCTGCGCTACCTCGCGAACCTCGACGGCACCCTCGCCAAGGTCGACGACTGGGTGCTGATCACGCCGCAGCTCTCCGACCGCAACCGCGTCGAAGCGCATTTCCCCGGAGCGCAAGGCACCTTCAGCCTGGTCCGGCGAAGCCGCCAGCAGGGCAAGGACTCCTTCGGCCGCATCGCTGGTGTTGAGCACCGCGAGGCCGCCCAGGCGCTGGTCGACAATGCCGCGGCGCCCGGGCGGGCATCTGCCTCCGCCGTCGAGGTCGGCCCCCGTACCGGGGTCGTCCTCCTCTACCCGGTCGTTGAAGCATCTACCTCTGACGCCGTCCGCGCCGCTGTGTCCGCGGACGGGTCGGTCGACTCGTCCAAGGTGGTCATGGCCTTCACGCTCTTCGCTCCGAAGAGCGCAGCCGACTCCACCCGCCGCCTCGTCCGCTTCCAGGCGAAGGACTCGCGGCACCAGGATGCGGTGGTCGTGGACGTGGAGTAGGCCAGCGCAGCATGCTCAATTCCTCTGACGCGGCGGGATGCGCCCAGCGAACGGGAGCATGCCGGGCCTGGAGCCCGGCATGCGTCCCCTTCCGCAACCGCGGAGGCGCTGCCGCTCAAGCAGGATCGGTCGGTCATCCTCGAGGACTGGTAGAGCCGATGAACGGGACCGTTCGAGCTCCACTGCCTACTCGCAGGTTGCCCGTACCCGTCGTCACCAGGATCGATCTCATGACAGCATGATCCTCCGAAAAGGTGGCGGCGAGCTCCAAGGAGGGCAAGTGGATCCGAGTGAACCCCCGTTGATCCAGCGCTTCAAGTCCTGGCTCGAGCCTGCGCCTTCGGCGGAGGACGCTGCTCGGGAGCAGTTCTTCACCAACGGGCTCGTCGTCCTCGACACGAACATCCTCCTCAGCCTGTACGAGTACACCGAGACGGCTCGCGAAGACGTGTTCACGGCGCTGGAGGCTGTATCAGACCGGCTCTGGATGCCGCATCAGGTGGGCCTGGAGTTCGTACGCGGGCGGCGGAGCACCTTGGAGTCCCGCAAGGCCGCTCTCACCGGCGCGGCCAAGGACGTCAACCGCCACCTGACGCAAGCCGTGGCATCAGTCATCGCAGCACGCAACGTCGTGATCAACCAGCTGGTGAAGTACGGAGCGCCGCTCGACGCCGGCGAGGAGTTGACGCTGCTCATCAGCGACTCATCCGTGAGCGCCCTGCTGCAGGAGAACCGCGCCCTGCTCAAGAAGCACCTCGACGGGCTCAAGTCGCAGCACGGGCTGCCGGCGAACCTCGCTGAGGCCGATGACCCCGTCCTCCTTCGCGTGGCCCGCATGTACGGCGACCGCATCGGTGCTCAGCCGGACGACTCCGTACTGCGGGCGCGGATCGAGGAGGCCGTCGGCTTCCGCTTCCCCAACGAGATCCCCCCGGGCTACCGGGACTTCGGCAAGGACACTCCCGTGAAGGCCGCAGGTGACTTCCTTCTCTGGGAGGAAGTCGTCGAGCACGCACAGAGCCTTCCAGCCGGATCCCGCATCCTCTTCGTCTCCAACGACACGAAGGAGGACTGGTACGAGACCAGGAAGGGCGCCGGGGGCACCCAGCGGCCCTGGCCCAGGCTCTTCGATGAAGTGCGCACGCGGGCCGGTGCGGAACTCCGTATCGAGACCCCCTCCCTCTTCTACGCCGGTATCAAGCAGTTCCTCCACACCGATCTGGACGCGACTACGTACGAAGAGATCGAGCGGGTCTCGTCAGCCCAAGATCTCCCCGCCGACGAGGACGAGGGGACCAGCCTTGTCACCGTGCACAGCGCGGCTCATCTGGCGCCGCCTCGCGGCCTCGCTACCCAAGCCGGCATTTCTGTCGGGCTGACCACGATGGGGACGCGGACTGTACTGGAGTCGGCTGCGCCATCGTTCCGCATCTTCCAGTGGTGGATCATCGGTGTCACCGCCCAGCTGGAGCGGCGGGAGGCTTCCACGGCTGAGTTCAAGATCGATATCGCTGCCGCTGTCCGAAGTGATGAGCCCCCGCGGGGCTCGTGGGAACCTGCGACCGTGTTCAAGCCAGGGGACTGGGTCCACCGTGATTCCTGCTGGATCGCGGCCTGGTTCATCCGGCTCCTGAACGAGCTGCCGAAGCACGACCACCCGGTCCTCCGAAGCCTTGCCGCGCAGCAGGCCGAAGCGAATCGGTCGGCCTCTGAATAGGCCGGGCTACCGCCGAAGGGCCGCCCGGAACGGCCCCGTTTGCATCCCACCTAGCCACCCGCGCCCTGCTGCGGAGCAGTGCGCTGAAGAGGAGCCATGGAGAACGAGGAAGCGTACGCCGCCTGGAAGCTCCACAAGCCCGATACCAAGTTCGCCGTGGACGAGCTGGCGACTCTGCTCGGAGCGGCTGATGAGTCCGCCGAGGCGGTCTTCAGCGCCTATCTGTTTGCGAAGAAGGCCATGGCCCGCTCGATGCAGGAACTGCTCCGCGCCACCCTGCCGCCGTCCCGCCCTGCCTTTGACGAGCTGCGTTCGCGCGTCGGCGGGGCTCTGCAGGAGCGCTTCGGCGACCGGATCCCCGAGAGGTACTTGGCCGTCCCGTACGACTCCGTCGCCTGCCAGGACCTGTTCGGGCTCCTGCGCGAGCACCTGGGTAAGCCGGTCGATGCGGCGGTCCTGCGCGCCATCAATGCGGATGACGTCCACACTGAGCGGCGCATCCGCGAACTGCGGGAGCTCGGTCTCCGCATCGATTCGGTGAAGCGCGACGGAGTCGGCGGCTACCTGCTGGCGTCGCTGGATCTCGATCCCGCCCTGATGCCGTCCCTCGTTGCCAAGGCGATCAAGAAGGCATCCCTGCCTGAGGCCGAGCAGAAGAAGCTGATCGCTGCTCTCGACGCGTGACCTGCTGACGCGCGGGGCAATGCCCTGCGCGTCAGCTGATCTTGGAGCGGTGCTGGGTGAAGAGATCGTGGCGCTGGTGGTCGTCCTGGCCGACGAAGGCTTTGAACTCGCCGATGCTGTACGCGGCGGCTCCGTTAGAGCGCGTCACCATCGTCATCTCGAAGTCGTGCTTGAGGTGGTTGAGGTGCCGCTCCACCGTCGGCTGGTCCATGGCCGTCCCCGCCGCCGCGAGCTTGACGATGATCTGGTCGACTGAGAGCGCTCGCGTGCTGCCGCGCAGCAGCTTGTAAACAGGGTCGGTGACGACATCTGCGGTTTCGACCAGGTCGTGGGGCTTGCCGACCTTGTTCAGCGCGTTCCAGATCGAGTCGCCGAGCGCCTTGGCGACGGGCGGGGGGAACGCATTGCCGATCTGTCGGTAGATGCTGGTCTTGCGACCGTGGAACCGCCAGCGGAAGTCGTCCTCGTCAGCGTTCACCTCGCTGTCCGCGTCTTGCCAGCCCTGGATGCGGGCAACCATGGCCGTGGTCAGCTTCGGACGCGGGCTACCCCCGATAACGGGGGGACCGGCTGCCGAAGGCGCCTCGTCAGCCACGCCCATCGCGTCGACGCCCTTTTCCGCCCACGCACGCTTGGCGCGCGTGGGGCCGAGGTCGGCGCCCCCGTGCTTCTTCGATCCGCCGACGATGGTGGGGGCGATACCGGAGGCATTTTCGGCCCATTCGTGGGCGCCCGACCAGCCGTTCTTCGCCATGAGGTCTACCAGGAGCTCACCAACGGATTTGGCACTCCCGGGCTTGCGCTCCGGCCACACGAAGTAGGGGGCGAACTCTTCCTGGAGCGCGACCAGCACGAAGCGCGGACGCAACTGAGAGACGCCGAAGTGGTCTGCCTGGAGGAGCTGCCACTCTGCGATGTAACCGGAATCCTTGAGTCGGTCGAGGACGTGCTGGCGGTAGCCAGCGAAGCGGTTGGCGCTGAGGCCGCGCACGTTCTCCAAGAGCAGGGCCTTCGGACGCACCTTGCCGCATAGCTCGACGGCCCAGGCGAAGAGATCGCGCTCATCGCTTGAGCCCAGCTGCTTGCCGGCGATGCTGAAGGGTGGGCAGGGCACTCCGCCGGCGAGGAGGTCAAGGTCCTCCGCATCGACAACCGGGTTCCAGACAGCAGGGTCCGCGACGTCGCCGACCTTTACGGAGTCGCGCGCCTCTTCTTCGCTATACCCGAGGAACTCCACAAGGTTGCGGCGCAGCGTCTCGGCAGCCTTGTCGTCGAGCTCGATGGCGAGGCGGTGGCGGAAACCCGCCCGCTCCAGCCCGAGGGTCTGGCCGCCCGCGCCGGCGCAGATCTCAATGACCTCAAGCGGCTTCCTAGGCTCGACGGTCGACATAGCGATCTCCCTCCAGGCACGCCAGGCTCTCCAGCGCAGAAGCGGCGGTGCTTCTGCAACCACCCAAATGAACACACAGGCATCCGGCAGCGCAGGCTCCGCGCCAGCACCATAGTCGCAGGTAGCGGCCAAGGGATGCTTATCAGCCTCTGTGAATCGGACAAGGCTGGGAAGTCTACGCGGCGCCCGCGACAGCTCCCGCATCCTCACCACAGACGGGAGGCGCCCTCGGCGCTGGTCAGGCGTCCAGCGCCTTACGGACTGCCTCGCGCGCTTCACTAGGAAGACGGCGGTAGGCATTCCATGCCCGCTCGAGCGGTGTCGAGCCCCGGCGGCCCCGCTCCGCCCAGCGGGCCAGCCGCCGCTGATCGGCCGGATCCAGACTCTTGATCTCGTCGAGCACTTCATCGGCTCGAGCCGCCTGATCGCCGCCGCCAGCGCGGCACCGCTTGCATTCAGTGATCAGGAGTACCTCTTCGCGGCCGTCGGGGAGAACGGACGTACGCCGGGTGACCGAAAGCACTGCCGCTTGGTTCGAGTCATCCAGATACGGTTCTGCACCGCCGATACCGCACACCGTGCACATGTAGTCGTCACGGGCGAGTACGGCCTGGATCTGCTTTGCTGTGATCGCTTTCTGGGGCGCGGCCGCCTTGCGCGCTGCCGGATCCCACACCGCGACCCCGGCCTCCACGAAGCGCTGGTCCTCAGCCATGAGTGTGGCGTCCTCGGTGTTTGTGTGGATGACCCACCCGTAAGACCGAAGGTCGCGGAGTCGGCGGTCCGCCTGCGAGACGCCTGGAAACGCCTCGCGGAGCTGCTCCTTGGTGAAGGTGTTGCCCTCACCGATCTCCTGGACGAGCCACAGCGCGCCCCTGATCATGGTTCCACCCTTGAAGGCCGGGTCGTTCCAGGCAGGGAGGGTCACGTCTGCTCCGTTCCTCGGGTCGTCAGACGTGCAAGTCTGGATGATCACCAGTCCGATTGTCAGTGGCTCCTGCCATTATTCCTGACGAGCGCGTACGGCTGCTTACCCACCTAGGAGAGGCCTGGCTATGGCTGTGAAGTTCGGTGTTCCGCCCGAGGGCGAGCGGATCCGGTCCATGGTCGAGGAGCGGCTGAAGCAGGCCATGGCCGAGAACGGCGCCAAGGTCACCGTGGAGTGGCGCGGCGAGCAGAAGCACCTGAGCGTGATCTCCATGCCGGTGGACCTCCTGTACTTCAACCCCGACACCCACCGCATCCGCGCCCAGCGCACGCTGGACCCCGAGCAGAACCGGGTGCTGGAAGAGGAGCCCTGGAGCGAGGCCGCGCAGGACTACCTCGCCCTCCTCCTCAGCCGGAATCCTGCGAATCCGACGCAGACGGACCCCGACTTCACTGCGCTGCAGGACGAGCTCGACGACTTCGGTCAGAAGGAGCCGGGCATCATCAGCCCGGACGGCATCCTCGTCGATGGGAACACCCGCTGCGCGGCCCTCCGGAAGCTCGGGATCGATCACATCCGGGTAGGGGTCCTGCCTGCGGACACGTCCCGCCGCGACATCAACAACGTCGAGCTCGCCCTCCAGCTGCGGAAGGACAAGCGGCGCGAATACTCCTACATCAACCGCTTGATCGCGATCGAGGAGGAGCTGGCCAACGGGCGCCGGCCGGAGGACGTGGCGCGTGACTTCAACATCAAGACCACCACGCTCCGCCAGGACCGGTGGGTCTACCAGCTGGTCAACGACGCCATCGACCGCAGCAAGGACCCGGCCAGCGGCGTCGGGCTGCGCCTTGTCGACTTCGAAGACCACCAGGAGAAGCTCCGCGAGCTGCAGCGCGACTACACCAAGCTCGCGAAGACGGACCCGGATGCAGCCGAGCAGCTGAAGGAGTCGCGGCTTGCGATGGTCGTCCTGAACTACCCGAAGACCTCGGTCCGCCTCGCTGAGGCCGACTTCCACACCCGCTTCCTCGACGAGCGGCTGCCGGACGATCTGCGTCCTGCCGCGCAGGAGTCCGCCGCGGTGTCCATCCCCGGCCTGCCGGACGTCGCGGTCCAGGACGGCACCGCGGTGGTGAAGGCGACCCGGGCCCTCACCGACGACTTGCTGAGGGCCAAGGCTGCGACCCTCGCCGGCGACAAGCTCCCGCCCGCAGAGGTGACGCAGGCCGCGGCGAAGATCAAGTCGGCCCGCGGCACGTTCGACGTCGCTGTGAAGATGGCCGGCCAGAACGCCCAGCTGCAGAAGCGGAAGATCGCGGTGCCTGAGCGCCTGACGGACGCTGCCGACTACGTGAACCAGTGCGCGGCGGAGTTCGCCGAGGCGAAGGCGAAGCGCGCCCTCGACGAGGACTCGTTCGACGACGCCCTGCTCACCCTCCGCGCGAGCCTCGCGCGCCTGGCTAAGCAGGCGGGCCGCACGTTCAGCTCGCCGGGTGACGGCGTCGAGTGGCTGCTCAACGCCACCCGGGAGAGCTGATGGGACTGCCCGCCTCCGCGGCGAGCCTCGAGATCGCCTTCGGCGACAGTGTGGCAACGGCCCGCTTGCGGGCCGGCGCCGGGCACGAGGCAGACCTGCGCCGTCTGGCCCTGCGCTTCCGCAGCAGCGTGCAGCGCTCTCCCGCAAGCATGGAAGTCGACATCGACGACCTCCTGACGAACCTCGTGGCGCTTGCGGCGTGGCCTGCGCCGTCGAGCGTCGCGTGGGACCCGCAACTGGCAGCGCTTGCGACGGACTCCGCAGCGGACGCCCAGACGGTGTCCGAACGCCTCGACCCGGTAGCCGGAGGAGCCGGCGAAGTACAGGAGGACGAGGTCGACGGGCTGCTCGGACCCGGGTGGACCGCCGACCTCACCTCGTTCCAGCGCCGGGACATCGCCAAGCTCCTCTCGCTGCGCCACGGGGCCAACTTCTCCGTCCCGGGGGCCGGTAAGACGCGCGTCGGACTCGCCGTGTTCCAGGCGCTGCGTGCTGCGAAGGGCGTCGAGCGCCTGCTGATCGTCGGTCCTAAGTCCTGCTATGAGTCGTGGCAGTACGAGAACACCCAGTGCCTCAGCGAGCCGCTGCGCATGGAGGTGCTCTCCCGGAACACCGATCCGGCAGCCGACGTGGTCATCGTGAACTACGAGCGCCTCAGCCAGCACGTCGAGGAGCTCGGCCAGTGGCTGAGCGCCCGGCCTTCCATGCTCCTCCTCGACGAGGCGCACCGGATGAAGCTCGGCGCCGAGGGGAAGTATGGTGCAGCCTGCCTCGCCCTCGGCCCGCGGGCCCGCCACCGGCTGATCCTGACCGGTACCCCGGCTCCCAACGGCGTCAAGGACATCGAGAACCTCTTCGGCTTCGTGTGGCCCGGGTACGGGCGCCAGAAGGTGGTGCAGGCCGTGGCCGGCGGCGACCTCGCCAAGGCCAGCCAGGTGCTGCGCCCGCTGTTCACCCGGACGACCAAGCACGAACTGGGGCTGCCCCCGGTAACGACGACCCTCCGCACCCTTCCGATGCCCCCTCTGCACCAGGAGGTGTACGAGGCCCTCATCGGCCGGTTCTCAGCCCGGGCCGCGGGATCGGAAGGCGACTTCCAGGCCCTCGGCAAGATCATCGTCTACATGCTGATGGCGGCCACCAGCCCCGCCCTGCTCGCTGTCGGCACCACCCGCTACGAACCGCTGAACTACCAGGTCCCGCCCCTGGCCGTGCCCGAGGGCAGCCCGCTCTTCGACCTCATGCGGGACCTCCCCAGCTACGAGATGTCCCCGAAGTACCGCGAGGTCCTGGCCATCGTTGCGAAGAACGCGGCCCAGGGGCGCAAGACCCTGGTGTGGTCCACGTTCATCCGTAGCCTGAACACCCTCGAGAGGGTCCTTCGAGAGTTCCGGCCGGCCATGGTCCACGGAGGGACGGAGGACCGCGAAGCCGAGATCGAGCGCTTCCGGAAAGACCCCGACTGCCTGGTGCTGCTGTCGAACCCGGCCACGCTCGGCGAGGGCATCAGCCTGCACCACGACTGCCACGACGCGGTCTACGTCGACCGCGACTTCGCCGCCGGTCGGTTCCTGCAGAGCCTCGACCGGATCCACCGCCTCGGACTCGCGCCCGAAGCGGAGACCCGCATCACCGTGCTCGCCTCCGAAGGGAGCATCGACGAGGTCGTCGAGCAGCGGCTGAGCGACAAGCTGCTCTTCATGGGGCGCATCCTCGACGACCCCGCGGTCCAGGAGCTCGCAGACCTCGACGAGGAGCCGGCCGTCGGCGGCGGCCTCGACCAGAGGGACCTCCAGGCGCTGATGGGCCACCTCCGTGCCCGTCCCGCCTAGCCCTGTCCTGCGCGCCGCAGCGCGGTGGCTGGAGCGCCTCCCGGCCTCCAGCCCCGCGCGGTGCCGCGCGCTGTTCACCCACCACGCCGACTACAGCGACCTCACCCCCACGCAGTACGAAGCGGCCTACTCATGGCTCGGCGAGAACGGCCTGCTCGAGGACCTAGACAGCAGCGCCGCAGTGGGCGAGCTCGTCTTCCGCGCCGCCCTGGCCTCCAGCAGCGCGCCGTGGCTCCAGGACGCCGACGTCCTCGTCCGCGGACCGGAGGAACTCCCGGAGGACGCCCTGCGGGCCGCGGAGGCACTGCGCCTCTCTGAGAGCGAGGCGTACGAGCAGGTCAGTGCAGTCTGGGGCAAGGTCGATACGGAGGCGCGGGCCCTCATCGGCAGCGTCGGCGAACTGGCCCTCGTCGCGCTCCTCGACGATGCGGTTGACGCCCGCGTCGAACACGTTGCCGCGTACTCCGACGGTTTCGGATACGACATCGCCGTCCACGCGAGGCAGCACCCGCTGCACATCGAGGCGAAGAGCACGGTGCGGCGCGGAAGGCTGGCCTTCTACCTGTCCCGGCACGAGTACGAGACGATGCGCCGCGACCCGGCATGGCAGCTCGTGGCCGTACAGCTCACGCAGGACCACGAGATCGCTGCGGTCGCGTCCGTTGCTGCCGAGTGGATCAGCGCCCAAGTCCCCCAGGACGGGGGTCCCTTCGGGCGCTGGGAGGCGTGCAGGCTCGACGTACCTCCGGACGCGGCCGTCCCCGGCATCCCGCGGCTGGCCCCCTTGCTCAGGGCGGGAACGTCTGGAGCAGTGCTCCGAGGCGGCGTGAGCGGCTGAAGGCGGGAGCGCCGAGCCAGCGCTCCCGCCTTCTTTGCGGAGAGCGGTTACGTCTGCTGGACGCCGAGGTCCGCCATCAGGAAGTCCTCGGCCTCTCCGACCCATACCTGCGACTCCCGCTCCGGGCAGTCGGCCGCGGGCAGCGCATCCGAGAAGGCCTCCTTCAGGGCCAGCCGCCACTGGTCCGCCGTACCGCGGAGCCGGAAAGGTCCTACCGGCAGCGTGATGCCGTCCTCGTCGACCGCCAGCGGGGCAGTCTCGCCGGCGACGGTGACGTCGCTGTCGAGGCCGCTCGCAGCAGCATCGAGCGCTGCGTCCAGCTCAGCGGTGTCGATCCGGCCGACCCAGTGCTGCGTCCCTGCCTGCGCCTCGGCAAGCAGCAAGGTGCGGCTCCCCGTGCCGTACCCGGTCAGGACAAGCGACCGGCGGGGCGCCTCCGACCTCGGGCTGCTGGCATCCCCTGCGTCGATGAAGGACGGGCGGAACCGTTCGAGGAGGGCGGAGATCCTTCCCGCCAGGAGCCCGCGGCGGGCAACGAGGAACTCCCGGAATCCGTCGGCTTCCAGGACCCCCGGGTCAGTCGGGACAGCATGGGCTTCCAGGTCGCCGGTCTGCACCTCCTTGATGTACTCGGCGGGCGACCGGTTCCCGATCATGTTCTTGGCCGTATGCGGTGAGACGAAGACGATGTTCGCCAGCTCGTTGATCTCCGCGGACGAGTACTTGTTGCGGTGGTTCCGCAGCTGCGCAGCGGGGTGCAGGCTGCTGTACTGCAGTTTGTCGGTCCCTTCGGCGACAACGGAGATGGGCCCGCCAGCCCACCAGTCCTCCGCGCCGGAGTGGGCGGCTGCCAGGTAGGAGAGCATGATGTACGGGCTCTGGATATTGCGCCCCGCCAGATCGCGGGCGGTCACGCGGAAGCCCTTCTCGTCCAGGCGCAGGTTGGCGAGGAGTGCCCGGACCGGCTCGTCGGAGTCGAGGGCGTTGACGTCCTGGGTCAGGGCGCTGTCCGTCGCACCGCCGTAGCGGTTGCTTCCGGACGCAGCGAGGAACCAGTAGAGCAGGCCCTTCTCCACCTCAGGGTCAACCCGGGCGTCGGCAGGCAGCCGGCCGTAGAAGACGATCAGCGGGTGCAGTACCGAGACGGACGAAAGCAACGCCGAGTTCGGGACGAGCAGCTGCTCGGAGAGCAGCGGGACGACGCGCTCCAGTCCGCGGCGCACCCGCTCCCACCCCTCCGCTACGGACTCCCGGCTCGCTGTCGTCAGCCTGGAGACGGACGAGGTCCGCTTGCCCGAGATGGACAGGCTGAGCGTGATCGCCTTGATGAGGAAGTTGGTGTCGACGGCGCGGTAGCCGTACTCCGCCCACCGCGCCGACTCCTCCTCAAGCTCCTTAAGGAATCCCGGCGACCGGGCGGAGAGCGTCGCCATCGCAAGGTCCGCCGTCTTCAAAGGGCGGCCACCGCTGTTGACGCGGACGAAGATCTGCGTGACCTCCTCGTAGCCGAAGCCGTGGAGGACCTCCATGTGGAAGTCGCGCTGCGAGATCGCCTCAAGCGCCTTCAGGCGGCGCCCGATCTCCGCGTTGTCGATGGACAGTCCCGCCGAGCGGAGCTGCATCTGCAGCGTGAACGAGTCGGCATCAGGGCCGATGACGTCGTAGACCCTGACCCACTTCGGGCTCCTGAGCGTGGCGTTGCTCTGGTTCTGGAACGCCTCCGTCTCGATGTTGAAGACGATCTGCGCTGCCGGATGGTCCTTGAAGACGCGGTACAGCGAGGTGAGCCGCTGCTGCCCGTCGAGTAGGTACAGCGGCATGACGCTGGGAAGCCCCTGACCGGATCCGGTGGCCGCTGTGCGCGTCTCGGCTGCCTCGTCCGTCTTCCACAGCAGGAGCGTCCCCGCCGGATATCCGAGGTACAGCGACTCCACGAGCTTCGCGACCTGCGAGGCCCGCCAGACGTAGCCCCGCTGGATCTCCGGGAGCATGATCTCCCCGTCGGCGATCTGGCCGATGAGCGACTTGATGTCGCGGTTCGTGCGTTCCACTGCCATGCGTTGGTGCCCCCACCCCTGCTGCTCCCCACCCGGCCGCGTTCGACCTGGGCCCGCGCGATCACAACTGCGCTGGTCAATACGGTAGACGAGCCAGTCGCGGCCCCATGGCCGGCCTGATGAAATCCGCATCCATGCAACGCGGGTTCGGCGGCGCTACTCCTCCGGTTCGTCTGGCACAGCCGCCGCGCCCCGGCGCGATCGGACCGCAGCGCAGACGATCGCTGAACTCGCTTCAGCCGCGTCGTGCTCCCAGAACCGGAGGACGAGCCACCCCGCTTCCTCGAGCCGCGCATCCGTATCCCTGTCGCGCTGCACGTTCCTCCCGATCTTCTCCCGCCAGTAGTCGGGGTTCGTCTTCGGCGGCACGAAGTGCTCCGGGCACCCGTGCCAGAAGCAGCCGTCGACGAAGACGGCAACGCGGGTCGGACGGAAGACGAGGTCGGCGGTGCGGCGCATCTTCGGGAGCGGCTTGGCGGCTACCCGGTAGCGGAGGCCAGCCGCGTGGACGAGGGAGCGCAGCGCGCGTTCGGGGGAAGTGTCCCGGCTCCGATTCCCCAGCATGCTGCGGCGATTCGCAGCAGAGGACGCCCAGGACCCGTCCGGTGGAGACCATCCGCCAGCGGCTGGCTCAGGAGGCAGCTTGTTCATCAGTTCCCAAGTATGTCCGACGCGGCTCGAACCCGCGGAGCTCTGAACCAGGCGACACCCGCGCTCCGAGCCCTGTGGAAGACTGCCGCCATGCTGCGCGAACCGACTGAACTGGAGATCGGCGAGGACGGCCGACTCGAGCTCCCGATGGGAATCCTTGTCGAAGCCGGCCTGAACCCTGGAGCCCGCATCGTCGCGTACAGCGTCGGCGACGGCAGGATCGTCCTCCGCAGGGCAGACGACGCGATGACCGAGCTGATGACCACAGGCTCCCTGACCTGACGCCCAGAATCAGCGGTCTGGGTCCCCCTAAAGATGGCCCGGTCGGCTGACTACATGTAGTGGGCGTAGCGGGTGGCGACAGGGCAGAAGCGCAGAACGGATTTGCCCTGGTTGGCCGTGCGCAAGGTGACGGTGAGGCGCCCGTCAGGGCAGGTCTGGTTCCAGTTCATCTCGGTCAGGGCGAGGACTTCGGCTGCCGGCCGCGCCCTCCTGCACCACTACGGGCGCTGACCCCATGACTCCTCGCGCTCGTCCCAGTGTCGCTTTCGGGGAGAGGCCAGCCACCGCCGACGAGCGCGAGGTCGCAACACCCAGCCGGGCCGACCACCAAGAGGTATGCCTTCCCCCGAAGCGGGCAGCCCGTCGTGGACCCGGTCGTCGACTAGAACGACGGGCGCCGCAGCAGACCCGGACGTCAGGTAGCCGCAAGCGCGGCGGCAGCAGCAGCGATCTTGGCGGCGACGGCGTCGAGCGACGATTCCTTCGTGCTCAGCCCGGAGTGCGACGCGAGCATAGGGCTGACGTCGTAGAGCTCGTCGAAGGTCACCCCGTGCGTCACGGGCACGACGCGGTTGGTGCCGAGCAGGACGGCGAGCTCCTTCTCGGCGATCCCCTCGTTCTTGATGCTCTCGAGGAGGGCTGGTGTGACCAGCACGATGCCGATCCGGGAGTTACGAAGCCCCTTGTCGATCTCCCGCATCTGCAACGAGCCCAGCGGGATGTCTTCCTCGCTGAACCACACCGTCGCACCGCTCGTCTTCAGGTGACCGTAGAGCTCCTTCGCACTGCCCTCGCGGTCGTTCCAGGCGTGGCAGAGGAAAAGGTCACGCTTGTGCGGGTAATCCCGTGCCTGCACCTCAGCCTTGTCGGCGTAGGCCTCGACCGCCCGCCACTCGGTCGGGGTGTACAACACCGTCCTGCCGGACCTGGTGCGCCGTGAGATGCCGCCGCCATACGACCCGCCGGACGACCGACCGCCACCGCCGCCACCGCCGTAAGCGGGTCCGGACGAATACGACGGGGTGTGCGACCTCCGTCCCCAGCTGCTGCACGCTGGGCAGTTCGCGGCCCCACTCGCGGTGCGGTGGCCTCGGGAGGGTGCTGTGCATTGCGCCATGCGCCCATGGTAAAGCGAACCTCTGACACAGGGTCGTGGTTTGTTGAACGGCCGGCAGCAGCACGTTCAATGCCGTCGTCGGCGCGGTTCGTCGATGGTGCGACGCGCGCTCGTTGCCCAACGCGGAAGGACGCCGGATGACGGGTCCCACGCTCGAACCAATCACCGCCGTGCAAGCCGCCGTGTGCAACATGATGAAGACGACGCTCGGCCCCGACGGATCGACGTAGGCACCAGCCCGATCATCGAGCGCTACCGCGTGCGGTTACCGCTCGACATGAGGTGCGCTCTCGCCTTTGGCTCGTCGGGCGGCCTTGCCATCTGCTGGGAGCCTTCGCACGCACCGGCGGCCCTGTTGCGGAGTGTGAGTGGCTGCGGTGGGCCGACTGCAGAGGCGGAGCTGCACGTCAAGCCGCCGGGTGGCTCGGAGACGCTGAGGGGCGAGGGTTTCCTCAGCCTCGGCGGAGGTTCCAGAGCGTACGTACGGCGGCGGACGAAGTGGTGTGGCGATCGCCTAACCGACGCCCGCGCGAGCCGGATCGAGAGGGATGCAGCCGGATGGAAACGGGTGGCTATGTCCGTTGTTTCGGCATCGCCGCAGGTGAGACGCATCACCCGATTAGGTTCGAGTCCCACCCGCCCCACGTCAAATCCCCAGGCAGAAACGTTCTGACCTGGGGAGACGTGTTTGGGAGCGCTCTTTCCGTTAGGTGATCGCCTCGCAGTGGTGAGGTCACCGCGCATCCTTGCGTACCGAAGTGGGGTCTCAGGCATCTCTGACCTGGTGCTTTGCCGTCAAGGTTCCGTGGGAGCGCTGTGGAGTGGTCCCACGGCTGCAACGCGGGGCTGGGCGGCCCTGCTGTGTGAGGAAGGAAGAGCTCTCGACGGGTGCCGACGCCCCTCGTGCGGGCGCGACTGCGTGGCATACTTCGAGTATGGCGACTCGGAAGATCACGATCACGGTGCCGGACGAGCTAATCGAATCGATCAAGGGGCGGGTCGACGCTCGCGGGGTGTCGGCCTACATCGCGGCAGCCGCGGCGCATCAGGACGCGATGGACCGGCTCCGGGAGCTGGCCGACCGCCTGGAGGACGAGTACGGCTCGGTCACGGCCGAGGAGGAGCGAGCGGCGCTGGAGCGCATCGCGGGCATCGACCACTGGCATGACAAGAAGCGTGCGCCCGGCGCCGCGGCATGAGCCGTACGAAGCGTGCCGGCGTTTCGTCGGCGCGTCGGCGCGCCTTCGTCCTCGACTCTCAGGCGCTGTCCCTGACCGTCCAGGGTGACCGCCAGATGGCCGCCCTGATCAAGGCGGCGCCACGCCTCGACATCGCTGTCGTCACCAGCGCGCTCACCACGCTGGAGGCGTGGAATCCCCGAGAGGGTGCGCGCCAAGGGCTGTGGGACTGGGCGTTGTCCCGGATCGATGTGGAGCACACCGACGACCGGGTGATCTCCCTGGCCCGCGAGATGATGAAAACTGCAGGGCTGCACGGGCACAAGTACGCCATTGACGCTGTGCTTGCTGCCGTGGCCGTCCGTACCGCGGAGCGCGGCTTCGAGGTCACCGTCTTCACCTCTGATGTCGACGACATGGGCAAGTTCCTGGCAGATCGGGCCATTCGGGTGGAGAGGGTCTGACGATACGACCCGGACCCCGAAGGTCGGTTCACCGATGCTTCTCGGGGGCGATCCGCCGCGGCCACCGAGGGGCCGGCCGCCCTTGGTCAGCGCGGCCGGCCGCCGATGTGGTCGTCGGAAGCGGGTTCGAACGTGGGCTCGAGGTTGTACCGCGCGATCCCGAAGGGCTTGAGGTCAGTATCGGCGAGTACGCGGTAGAGGAACTCGGAGGTGGAAATGTCGTACCGGTGCCATGGTCCTGCGTCGTGGGAGCGCACAAGGATCGGGTAGGTGCCCGGCTGCTCGGCATCGATCAGCCAGAAGTACTCATCGGCCCACTCGGTGGAGCCCCACCCGACCAGCCCCTTGCCGCCGGGCGCGTAGATCGCGTAGGGGTCGACGACGGAGACGTCTCCGTACCTGCCGTCCCGGTCGACTGCCAGGTCGACCCGCCACTGTGCCAGGAGGTCGAACACGATGCCCTCGTCGCGCCCCACGAAGGAGAGGCAGTCGCTGAAGGTGCCGCCGCCGAACGCCTCGCAGAGCTCCTTGTAGTCCGCAGGCAGCGGGACTCCGAGCTCTGCCTCGATCTCCGCCCAGTCGACGGAGATCCCGCAGGGCTCCCACTCGGTCAGTTCGATGACACGCTGCACCCAGTTGCAAGAATCCTTGGGCACCATGCTTCCTCCCTTCCTTCCTTCCGACGTGCCTCGACCTCTCGCCGCACAGAGCAGGATCGGCATCCGCCCGACTCCGCTGCCGTCGGCGGATTCCGAGGGCGCGGGACATCGACGAGCGACGCCCGGACCGGAGCGGGCCTACGTCAGACGCGGGTGGTGTGCCGGTCCAGCAGGGCCCGCAGGCGGTCGAGGCCGTCAGCCGAGCTCAGACCGTGCTTCGGCAGGACCTCGACGCACAGGATGCCGGGATCTCGGCTGAGGAGGACGAAGTGGCCCCGTGTCTCCCGGTAGCCCCGGAAGACCGACCACTTCTGGATGAGGGTGCTGTGCGTGCCGCTGGTGGTGATCCCGGCTGAGGTCACTGTGGTGCGGTATTCCCCCTGCCATCCGGCAAGCTTCTGTACGTGAGCGGCCTGCAGTCGCGGATAGCCGCCCACGACCGCGATGACGAAGAAGAACACGACGGTCGAGACCGCGTCGATGCTGCCACGGTTGACAGTCCCCAGCAGCCACTGGCCCACCCACAGCACGAGGAACACGCACCGCAGCAGCAGCCCCCATCGCTTGATCCGTTGACGGACCCGCAGGCCGGCCAGGGTGTCGCTGGGCTGCGGTAGATACACCAGAGACACCGAATCGTCCGCGATCTCGGCGGCGAACTCAGCTTCTGCGTCTGTTTCACGACCCTCGGTCATGGCCTCTCCCCGGAATGACAACTGGCGGATCTTAGCGTCCCCTGGCCATGCGCCGTGCTGCCGACCGGCGTGCTGCACGAGGCACCACCGACGGAACGCGTCGACTCCGGTGGCTGAGGGCGTGTGGCACGGAGGTGACTTCCGTGCGTTGCCCGGGCGTCGCCAGCGCCAGGACGAGCGTCGAGGCCGAGGTGACAAATTATGTCCGGGGTTTGTGGTCGGACAGTCGGCTACTCGCTGGTTGCGTAGTTCATGAACCAGTGGGTGTCGAAGTAACGGGCCATCGTGTACGGGTGGTGGGGGTCGGTGAGGATGCGGCACACGAACTCCGCGGTCCGGCAGCCGAATGTGGTGTCGTCGCCGTCGAAGGAGCGGACGACGACGGGCCATCGGTCGGGATCGTCGCCGTCGAGCCTCCAGCAGTACTGGTCTTCGTGCTCGGTCCCGGCCCACGCGAGCAGACCGTCATCCTTGAGGTGGATCCATGGTTCCTGGTGGAGGCTCAGAAACGCGTCGAAGGCACCCTCACCGAACGTCTCGACCATGCGCTTGTAGTCACTCGGCAGCCTGCTGCCCAACCGCGCCTCCAGACCCGCCCAGTCCACGTCAGGCCGCTCAGCGGGATACGTCCAGCCGGTGATCCGTGTGAGCTGATCCACCCAATCGACGTCCTCGTCCGGAGACAGCGCCGGGGCGTCCGGCACCTCCCGGTGAGTGACGGCGAAGACCGCCCGCTCGGACCCCTCATCGCCCCGCGCCGTACCCGTTCCAACCCACTGACTGCCGTACGCCCAGGCTCGAATCGTCACAGCCCGGCCCTCGAAGAGGTGGAGGAGGGCCGCCCCCTTGGAGTCGTCCACCGCCGGATCGACGACGCCGCCGTCCAGGAGGAGGGTGTCGAGCAGGTCGGTGAACTCCTGTGGGTCGATGTCACCGGGCAGGTACAGGTAGCCGTCCCCCGAGCCGAGTTCGGCCAGCAGACCGTTGACGGTCATCTGCGTGAGTTCCATGGCGGACAGTGAAGCGCACGGCACTGACAACAGGCTCCGGGAAGGCTCCGGGGCCGCTTCAGGTGACGTCTGTTACCGGTTCGCCGTCGTAGCAGGGCAGGTGGTGATCGGAACGTATGTGGTGCCCCCGACGTCAGGCCGGAGGGGGTTGCGTTGGAGCGACGGAAGGTGATGGGGATCGGGGCAGGGCCGGCGGTCCTGCCCGTCTGGTGGGGCCTGCGGCAGGCGGTGAACGGGGCCGACGAGGACTGGCGCACCGAGACCGAACCGCTGGAACGGGCGTTCCCGGTGCCGGGCCCGCTCCACGCGGCCACGTGGGTGAGCAGCCGGGGCGACGAGCGGTGCCTGGCGTCCCCGGAGCTGGTGATCTCGGGCTTCGCCCGGTTGGCGCCAGGGAAGCTTGCCGGGCTGACCGCGGCCTAAGCCTTCGTCTCTGGGGGACCTGCCGAGGACTTCTCCTCGTGGTTCGAGGAGCCGCCACAGGGCCAGGGGCCGGAAGACCCGCACTGGATCCGGTCGGACCAGCTCGACCGCATGGCAGCGGTGACTCCACCCATCTTTGGTTCGACCGTCGCAGCGACGCCGTCCGCTTCTGGACCCTCGACCCGTATGGCCAGAAGGATCCGTCCGACGGCCTGCACTCCGCCTGAGGACGAGCTCTCTCGGACTCTCCATGGGCGGGCAGGCGAGTTCGATATACGGTGTGTGCTCCGGGGCGGCCAAGTGATCGTCCCCAGCCGGCGATCACGGAAGGTGGGGTGCACCGTGCGGGGGTTGAGGAAGCTCTACACGACGTTCAGGAACACGCACCACGCGCCCGAGGACGACACGTTCGCCACGGCAACGCCCTGCACCTGCACGCCGCATTGGCCGTCCTTGGAGACGGCCGCCAACGGGTACCTGGTTCGCGCACTGCCCTCGTCGCACAACAGCATTCTCACGAATCCGGAGGTCGGGACGTTCGTCGCCCGCTGCACCGCATGCTCTGCACGCTTCCCGGAACCGTGGGTCATCGACACCGGTGATCAGATGCCCTATGCGTGGGCGCGCGGGACCGATTGACGCGACGAGCCGAAGTCGTGGCTCATCGAGGCCGGAGACACCCGCGCGACGCGGGGGTTCTCACTGGGGCGCGGACCTGTAAGCTCCGCGCCCGTGGACGATATCCGGCAGGCAACCATCACCTTCGGCGGAGTCCTGACGCGGGAGGAGTTCGACGATGCCATCGCAGCAACCGGATGGTACCGACGCCTGCGCCGGCTCGTTCTCGTGGCCGCGGTCGTGATGGCGGCGATGAGCCTGAAGCCCGCCGCTGACGGCGACCCGATCAACGCGGGACTGCTGATGCTCGCCCTTGTCTACGGTGCGATCGCCGTGTTCCTTCCCCCCATGTTCGCTGGCCGCATGTTCCGTGCCGACCAGGCCACGGGGGAGAAGCAGGCCGTCATCGACGACACCGGCTGCGTCATCTCCCGGGGTTCCGAGGAACTCATGCGGGTGCCGTGGCGCACCATGTCCCGCTACCACGAGACGGAGCTGGTCTTCGTGGTGACTGGCCGCCTCGGCTGGAAGCGCGGTCTGTTGATCGTGCCCAAGCGGCTACTTATCACGACCGGTAGTGTCGAACTGGTGGGCGCCCTGCTGGAAGCCACGGTCCGCCGTTCAACGAGCAAGCGGACACATGGCCGTTGAGGCCTGCGCGCCACGGCGGGTTGCGGATCATCGGCGTCGAGGCGTCGAGTTCGGGGCGCTGCGGCGGCGCTCGCGGTCGCGGGCCGTGCGGCGTGAGCTCGTCAGCCAGGCCAATTTGTGACCTCCCGCACGATCGGGTGGCACCCGAGCGACAAACCGCGATCGGTAGGGGAACCATGCAGGGTATGACTGCCGACCTGGTGACCTGGCTGCACGAACAGATCGACGCCGACGAAGAAGCCGCCGCACTCCAGCCACCCGCGTCATGGCTTCCCGAAGGGCTGGCCCCGGACAACTCGCTTGCCTCCCTCTACTCACCGGCCCGCACCATCGCCATGCGCCGCGACCTGCTCGCCGCCTGGCGCGACCCGCAACACGCCGGTATCCAGGGCCAGGACAGCCAGAGCATCGAATGGTCGCTGCGCGTTCTCGCAGCAACCGCGTACGCCGATCGCCCGGGATACCGCGAACAGTGGGCCCCTGCCGACGATGAGTCGCCCTGACGCCGTCGACGCCGGCAGTTGACCCCGATCAGTCGATCACGCCGTCACCGGTTGCAGCGCCGGGGGCAGGAACCCGATCCGTACGTCAGGTGGCAGTCATCAACTCGCCTATCACCGATAAAGGTTGGGTGCTCGCGCGAACGCCCGGCGCCGGCGCGTTTCGGCAGCGGAGCGGTGCATGTGCCAGGCGTTCGCCTGGCCGTCAGTCCCTGCCGCGGACGATCGTCGTCTGTTCGAGCGCCTTCTCCTCCTGCTCCCGCTCCTGGCCGTGCTCCTGCCCGTCCCCCGGCGGGTCGGAGGCGACGGCCGGCTCGTGGATGCGCACCGGATCACCGTTCAGGTGCAGGTGACGTATCCGGCCATCACTGCTCTCTCCGCCACGGTGTCCGCCTTCTTCCTCGATCGGCTCCCGCCCAGCCCCTCGCGGGGCGGGCAGCTGTCCATGCGGGTACTCGTTTCGGCGGCGCACCAACCGACCCTGCCCGAGGAGACGGCCGAACGCCGTTATCGGGGAGTGGAGTTCGGTATCCGAGCCGCAGGGGCGAAGTCGTTGCTGACCGCCATGGGGTAACCGATGGGCGGCAGTTCGAGGTCCGAGGAAGCCGCGTCGGTGGCTGCACCTGAGGGGTGGGGACGGGCGCATCGGCCTGGGACTACTACACGCCGTATCAGGAGGACCTTGACGCAGCGTTGCAGCGGCTGCGGGAGCAGGGGTTCCGCTCGGGGGAGTACCACTGGGTGCGCGAAGGCGACCGGTGCCCCGCGCAGGATCGTCGTCCGCGCCCGGGGACCCTGGACGGACTGTGGGCCGACGAGTGGACGCAGCACTGCGGCACCCACTCCGTCCTCGACGTCTTCCACGTGCAGCCGGTGGACAGCGAGGAGGAGCCCAAGCCCTTCGCGGTACAACCGCTCACCGCCGAGGAGGCCGCGGGGATGAGCGGGACCGGCGGGGAACGTCTGACCCGCGTGCACGTCCCCGCGATCCAGGACCTCGCCCGCCACACCTGGTTCGGGCGCTGCGCGGTACTCCACACGACGACCAGGGCACACCTCGGGAGATCTACTTCTGGGGATGGTTCGGAGACTGACTCCCCCCCCGCGGGGTCAGTCGGTCGGGGACCAGGTCTCCCAGACCGAGTCGAGACGTCCGTAGGCGTCGTCGTACCAGGCGTCGGTCATCAGCGGGATGATGATCGTAGCGTTGGCAGACTGGCGACGGCTGGTGGGACTGAGTTGGCAGCGTGATACCTGCTCCCCGAACGCACGGGCCCCTGCCGACGCGGAGAGCGGTCGTGGCCCTGGTGCACCAGCGGATCAGCACGGGGGCACTTCCAAGTCGATTGTCGGCAAGCCCCAGGGTTCCAGGGTCCCGTTGCTGTACTCCGCCAGGAACTGGACTGCACCGCCGCCGTAGTGCCACCACGCCCCGCTGCGAGAAGCAACCGTGACGATCCAGTCCTGTGGAGATCGTCCGGTCGTGGTCCACATGAACTTGTCGCTGTCGCACGACTCACCCCAGGGCAGCAGCCCACCAGGGGCGGGGTAGGCCGGCAATCCGATGCCTGGTTCCAACCAGGCGTCGGCAAGTACTTCAAGAGTGTCGCGGGTGGCCTGAAGACTGCGGTCCTCTTCGCCCGGCTCAGGAAGACGAACCAGAAGGAAGTCTGCGATGGCGAAGGTCGGGTACCACTCCGCGAGGTGCTTGTAGTCGGAGGGAAGTCCTGTGCCCAGGTTCTCCTCGAACCCGGCCCAGGCGATCTCGGCCCGCGTCCGCCGCCGGAGGCCGGTCAACCCGGGGACGGCGCGCTCCAGCAGTGCAAGAGACTCTTCCGGATTGGTCATTCGGCGCGGCGGCGTCTGTGTGCCGATCAGATCGTCATCCATGAGCCGCAGCGTGCCACACGCATCCGACGTCCCTACCGGGCCCCAGGACTCCTCATGAGGCGGCCTCACGGTGCAAAGGTGGGCGAAGTCAGGGAATCGTGGTGTCGACGTGGAGGCGCCCCGGTGACCGCTTCCCGTGCCGGCGGGCTGGATTCTTCTCGCTACGAATGCGGTGCAGCGAACGCTGCACCGCTTCCACCGGAGGAGGATCCAGCGGGGCCCAGCAGCATGAAAACCGGTCGATAAGTCCGGTTCATCAAGAAGACCGCAGGTGAGACGCCTCACTCGGATTGGTTCGAGTCCCACCCGCCCCACGTCCGCAGGTCAGGAGAATCGTTCTGACCTGCGTGGACTGATTAAAACGAGGCGCGTTGGCGGCCTCTGTCGTCGCGATGTGGCGACCTGCGAGGCGTTCGGCGGGCGCGTGGCCATAGGTGTGACGACGGGTGGTTTCCCGGCCCCCAAGGGACGTCGGTGTCGGTGGACGATCGCCGGGTCCGACACGGGCCGAGCCCGCGCGCTGTTGTCACATGTCGGGGTGGGTGCGGAACCAGTGGACCACCTCGTCGGCGTGGGTGTCCGGGGGGGTGCCCCTATGGGTTTGGTCAAGGAAATCCGGGTGCGTTTGTGTTCGGGCTGAGGTCAGCATTGCCTAGTGTCTGAGGTGCTGTGGGA